>JAJZYV010000373.1 GCA_021797955.1 Thermoplasmata archaeon | reverse complement strand
GATTTCTCTCAGATAATCAGAAAGGATCGAATATTGATCTATTGGATTAAGGTATTCAAGGTCTTTATCCTGACCCGGATACACACCGATACCGTCAACAACATCCCCGGAGAGAATGAGATATTTCAGCCTCTGTGCATCCTCGTCAGATGAATTAATCCACGAAATCATTTTTCTGAATCCATCCTTAAGAAAAGTCTTACTTCCAACGTGTATATCTGATATGGAGGCAACATAAATGGGCTCCTTTCCTGTACTTTGTATTGCCCGATCGGGAATGTCAGGTCTGATTATCTCCTTGACAAAAATAGCAGGGCTCTTTCCTGTTGTTGATACTGAACCCATAACCCCTATAACCTCATCATTGAGAATTAACTCTTTTTTAACCGGATTATCCTTCATTATGATGGCTTCTATGCTTTCATCCAGATCCTCGAGGATCAATCTCTTATGACCATTCTTTGTTTCGGATATGTCAGTTACCATACCAACAATTTTAACATAACCTCCAGATCTCTTCGCATTCTTAATATCTGAAGCAGAACGGATTTTGCTGCTCGTCAGGATTATTTTCTTAAGTTTATCATATCTGCTTCTGAATAATTTCTGGAAGTCGTCTATTGAGCTGCCTGTTCTGATATCGTCAAAATTGATTTCCTTAATCTCCTTATCAGGTGCAATGTCACCCCTTATGAGTTTAATAACATCGCCCTCACTAATATATCCAGAGGAGATTATTTCAGGAGATAGAAGGCGCGTTACGAGAGACCCCATGCCCTTTTCCATTATGGATTCTAGAGCCCCGGGTGAAACAAGAATTCCCTTGGATTGGAAAAATTCAAGTACACCCTCCTTGTTGTTAAAGGCTCTTGGATTTATCATTACATGATAATTTGTTACTATCTTATATTGATATTTTTATCATTGATCTAAAATGTTTTACAAGATTCAACAATGTTCTATAACCCGGTTAGATTAACCTTTATTGTCAAAGAAATTAGATCCTTTGATGTTCATAGTTATGGCCTCATTCTGGGCCTTAAATTATCCACTTGTCAAGATTGCGTTGGCCTATGAGACTCCAACCGTTCTTCTGTTTTTCAGAGTATTGTTTGCCTCTGGGTTTTCCTTAATACTGTTTTGGAATAAGATAGAATTTAGAATTTCCAGAAAAACGGCTTTAAAGGTCTTCGTATTGTCATTGTTCAACGTTGTCCTCTTCATGGAACTTTGGTTTTATTCAGAAAACTTTATGTCTGCTCCACTGACTTCAGTTATTATTTACACATATCCCATAATATCAACTGTTTTGTCAATATCATTACTTCAGGAAAAGGTGAGATCTAGCATTGTTATTGGGATAGTCCTGGGATTCACTGGAATGCTTGTCGTATTTTCCTACCATTTGGGAGTTAATTCTTTTTATGGACCAGTTCTGGCTCTACTTGGCGCAACTTCCTGGAGCGTTGGCACTGTTTTTTTCAAAAAATTCATAACTTTTGAGAACAAGGAGACAGTAAATCTTTACCAGTTTGTCTTTGCATTGCCTATTACACTCCTCATAGCACTTTTATCCGGCGAGGTGAGCGAAATTGTAAACCCATCCTTATTATCACTGACTCTTGCAGCATTGATAGGTATTCCAGGTACTGCCTTTGCATATTATGTATTCCTCCACCTTAACAGGGATTATTCTGTTGCCAAAATATCATCACTCCTCTTTGTTGTTCCAGCTATATCTGTATTTTTCAGCTTTTTGATACTTAATCAACTCTTAAGTTTAATTGAAATTATAGGTTTGATCCTAATATCCATAGGAACTTTTTTCTCAGCTGGGATTATGAATAAGAGAGTGAAAAATGGTGTATAACAACTTAGAAAATATGAATAGTATTATTAGGAACTGCACGAAATGTATCCTCCATGAAAATAGAAAGAATGCTGTTTGCGGAATTGGTTCATTGGCACCAGAAGTATTTCTTATTGGGGAGGCTCCTGGCAGAAGTGAAGATGAAAATGGCATCCCTTTCTCCGGCAGAAGTGGAAATTTACTTAGAAAATCACTGGCTGATACGAGTATTACGGAACATGCCGTTTACATTACTAACTCTGTTAAATGCAGGCCACCTAATAATGAGAAACCCAAGAGAGAAAGCATGAAAATTTGTAATGAATACCTTAAGTCTGAAATACAACTTTTAAGACCTAAGGTTATAATCGCGCTGGGCAACACATCTTTAACTGCACTTAGTCTCATAACTGGGACCAAATATGGAAATATTTCAGAAATGATAGGCAAAAAATTTGAATGGAATGGTACTTTAATTTTCCCACAATTTCATCCCGCTGCCGTTCTTCGTGATATGAAAAGACTTGACATATTCAATAATGTATTTTTAGAAGTTACAAAAATATTGAGAAATTAGAAAAAATTAAAAAATGGTAAAAATTAAAAATTTTAGTTTACGGTTTCTTTCTTAAGAACATCATTGAGGCTGCTCCACCAACTACCAATCCTCCTACTAAACCTCCTGCTAGAAGTTCATAGGCAAAGGTATTGTTAGGCGATGGTATTGCTGAATAGCTAACCGACAGTTGCACATTTCCGTTCACGGTTATTGTTCCAGACAATGTTGATGATGTGTAACCAGAAACTTTTCCCACGCTAAAGCTGTAAGCACCAGGTGCCAATGAT
>JAJZYV010000372.1 GCA_021797955.1 Thermoplasmata archaeon | reverse complement strand
GGTCAAGCGAAAAGTGGTTTTCGAAATCATAGAGGTCCCTCCATGAAAACCAAATTTTCCGCAGAGGAGAGATTCGAGACAATCATTGAATCCTTAACAGACAATGACGCATGAGGTATGGTGTGAGCCTGTACAACCTATGGAGGAAAAATAAAAGTTCATACTTGGAATAAAGTGAGCCCTCGCTCAGAGAAGAAATTATGATTATAGAAAGCAGAAAATCGAGAGCCTGTAGAAGATCACAGGTGATTAGTTACTGGTCATAGACGCTTTTAAAAAAAGGGGTCAATGAATGCCAAAATAATGTTACTTGTCATCTAAAGAATCAGATTCCTCTATCAAAGAGAAGAGCAAATATATTGAAGTAGAAAGGCCAACATACAAATACGGGAGTGTATAGGCAATACTGAGGAACCATGGAATATGTGTGGTCCTGAAGACCGTCGGAAAGGTTCTTAATGATAGTAATATTAATATTCCCTTCTAAAACATATATGTAAAACAAAGACCAAGAATATTATCAGACCAATTTGTCATGACCGTCCTTGGCTACTGGCATTACTTATAATCCTACTGAATAAGTAATGGCCTGTCTGATGTGTATTAAGTTCCCATTCACCAAGGAATGCAGGAATGTCAATATTCTGGTCAAGTAAGGCAATAATGCAATACTTTTTGTGCAGAACGCTGTTCTAATTTTATTTAACGGAAAAGTTCATGGCGATCTTGTACCGAGAACAAGCAATAGTTCTTAGTATATCTTGAAGTAGTTTGTGTGTGCCATGAAATTACTTTGGATTGAGCCGAAACATAAAACTAAACACAACCCTGAGACTAATGGAGATAATGGATCGATCCGTAATTCGATCAAGGCAGATTACATATTGCCAGACGAGTTCAGGAACTTCAATGATGCTTCCATAGAGATAGAGAAGGCATTCTCTGATTACAATGAATGCAGGCCGCATTCATCCATCGATTATCTTCATCCAAGGGGGTTCAGGAGGAAGTTCCTGAATGATCCGTCATTCAGGAAAGGATTCGAGAAGAAAGAAGTTGAGGTGAAACTAAATAACAATTAAAGGGAGGTGTTCTGAATTCAACTGGAGTAGATCAATTATCCAATAAGCGGAATTTAGTGGCCATGAGAAATTTTAGAAAATATCTTCGGGAATATAGAGCCAATTTGATCATCTCTCTTCGTCAAAGAATAAAATCCTATTTTTGGCATTCACTCACTGTTATCAATAAAAAAATAGAAAACTATATAAATAGCAGTCAATTTTTAGCATCCATAATTTTAAGTAAGATTAAGGAAAATATGTGATATGTTAATAAAGACTAGCCTAAGATTAAAAGTTAACGTTTACTTTTTCAAGAAATAAGGACAACCTTTCTATTACGTTGTTCCAATCATACGCTTTAGCAGTTTCTACCGCATTTTTTGATAATCTTATCCGAAGGTCTTCATTGTCTAAGATACTTTGCACTGCATAGGAAAATGAGGCAGGTTCATTTATATTGCAAACTAAACTATTTTTATTGTTGAAAGCATACTCTTGCGCCCCACCCATATCAGATATAACAATTGGGGATCCACATGCCATTGCTTCCAATGGCGGCATTGGAATGGCCTCTCTCCTTCCCGTGTTTACAAATACTGATTCAGCATAAAGATTGGAGAGAAGATCATCATCATTAATCCAATCCAAAAACTCATATTCAAAGTTTATGCTTTTGTTTGTAAGAGCTTTCCGGGTTCCAGATATTACGATTTTAATGTCCTTTCTTTCTTTCCACAATAAATTCATAGCTTCAACAAATACATCAAATCCCTTATCATATTCTAACCTTGCAACAGTGTATATTTGTTTCTTCTTTTTTACTCTCTTTTCATAAAACTTCTCATGATTGATGCCTAGACCTATCCACTCAACATTTAAAGAAAATTTTTCTCTAAAATAATCTTTTAACCACTTACTTTGTGTAAACATTGGCAAATTCATTTTGTAAGTAGCATCTACTAATTTTTTGTAAAGTTTAGGATTTCTATATCCTAATGTAGTTTCATATGCCTGTACGAAATATAATAATGGTTTCCTATTGATCTTTGAAAGTATCCGACCTGTATAAACTGTTGGCCAGGCGGTCGACACGTAAACATCAAAGTTTGAATACCTCTTAATTGACCATGGATCCAATAAACAGTTCTTTAGAAAAAATAGCGGATAATTAATGTAGTCTACTGAATTAAACTGGATTAAATGTTTATTCACATATGACATGTATTTTCCAGAACTCTTTAGCATCCAGCTATCAGAACCCAAGTTATTTTTATAATCAATATAAGGTGATAGTATCTTGCATGAATTTCCTCTTTTATTTAAAAGTTTGGTTAACATATATACATTTCTCGGACCTCCGCCTAACTCGGGAGTCATTATAAAAGATACTTTTGTCATTTGAGTGCAGGTAATTTAACTAATAATTTAATCCTTATGGAATATTCTTTATTTATGAATTATAAATGCTATGGAATAATAGCATTTAACTGACTATAAGTTTTAAAAAAATCTGAGATCTATTTTCTGAGTAATTATGATTTTTTTATCAGGTTCTCATTAACATTAAGATATTTTTTCCTTTCTATCTCCTGTTTCTCAAATTTATCAAATGATTTTTCTGTTAATGACCACTG
>JAJZYV010000371.1 GCA_021797955.1 Thermoplasmata archaeon | reverse complement strand
GATATTGAAGAGGTGGAAAAAATATTTATGAAGAAGAGAGATCAGCATAGGACAGATCAACTTTTTTCATATAAGGAATAAGAAACACACTTTTAAGGAAGGAAATATATTTATCGTCTTGAACATCAGTGATCAACGAAAATACTTATTACAGGTGGAGCAGGCTTTATAGGTACTCATCTATCAGATTTTCTTTTGAACAAGGGTTACAAGATAACCATTGCGGACAGTTTTATAAGAAAAAACGGGCTATTCGATAATATCGCAGGAGATCGATTAAAGCTAGTAAAAATAGACATTCGTGAAACTGAAGTCATGACAAAACTTGTACGAGAGAATGACATAGTCTTTCACTTAGCTGCAGTGTCGATGGTAACACCTTCTCTTAAGGATCCGCTTACTACCTTCCAGACCAACGTTGCTGCTACTGAGCATATTGCAAGGATCTGTTCACTAGAAAAAAAGAGAATTATCTTTTCATCTTCAAGGGAAGTTTACGGAAATGCTCATACCATGCCGGTTTCTGAAAGTCAACCATTTAGTCCAGAGAGCCCCTATGGTGCTTCAAAGGCTGCCGCTGAGGATATTTTGGTGGGATATTCCAGGGCTTTTGGGCTTGATTATGTTTCATTACGGCTGGCGAATATATTTGGTTCTGGAGACTTTGACCGCGTGATACCAATCTTCCTGAATAAAATGATCAAAGGTGAAAGAGTTTCCGTTTTCGGGAAAGACAAAGTAGTTGACTTTATAGATGTTGATACAACCTGCAAGGTCTTTGAAGCTGGACTAAATATCCCTCCTGGTGCCTATAATGTTTGCTCGGGCAAAGGTACCTCTATTGCTACTTTAGCTCGAAGACTCAAGGAAATTACAAACTCAACTTCCCAAATAGAAATAGCTGAAAACAGGCCAAATGAGGTGTTGAGGTTTGTTGGCGATCCGTCAAAAATAAGAAGAATAACCAACTTAAAGACAAAGGTGGACATCTACGATTACATACGCAGGCGGATGCTTTCTGAAATGTAGGCTTAATTCGGACCCTGTCGCATTATCTCACAAAATCATTTGAGGAGTAACCATGTACGTCTATCCTTTACAATTTTTTTGACCGGAATTAATCTTCACATTTTGCTCATTGTCTTAATATCTTAACTACACAGAATCTTAGGGTATAACTTTAACCTAAATAAATCAGCAACCTTCTTTGATCTCTCAGGTATTTCCGCCAGTGTTCTTTTTACTCCATCTGCTATGACATATGATGTGCTCCCTTTATTATTTGGATACTTATAAGAGAGAATATACACTAATTAGTAGATATAAGAGGGAGTCCATTGGGGTTTTTGAAACTCTTGCACACTCCGGGACATATGGTGATCTAGAATGGTGGAGAAATTCTGTTTTGAGCAGAAGGTTCAGATCGCTAAGAACATCCTTCATGCGTCTGAAAAGCGATTCTTTTTAGAGGGGCTATATCCTTTTATTATTCTTTTTTTCATGATTTTCGGGGTTGTTGTTCGACACGGACAACACCCATCTTATTTTCAAGAAAAATTATTGCGTAGGTTATGCAACACAATTCAAACCATCAAAGTATTATAATTCCACAGAATAACACTTCTTGTGTCTAGGAAAATAGGCGTTTTGATCGCAGGATTGAATGGAGCAGTTGGCAATACAATAGTAGTGGGTACTTTTGCTGCTTCTGCGGATGGAGATCATTCATTAAACGGGATGTTGACAGAAACAGACTGGTTTAAGGGCGTTCATTTCCCAGAATTGAAGGATTTTGTTTTCGGCGGATGGGATCTGAATAACAGAACTGCATTTGATATAGCCATAGGAAACCAGATAATCAGTGAAAATGATGTGCACAAACAACGGAATTCCCTCGAGGCGATATTGCCCATGAAGGGAGTCACTTGTAAACCTGATTACTATTTTAATCAAGACAACCAGTGGGAAAAGAAATGTGAATCGCTTTCTGATTGCTTGGATGAACTTAAGGCGGATATTTATCGTTTTAAATCAGAGAATTCATTAGATTCATGTTACGTTGTTAATCTCACTTCACCACCCAGGGCTGTGATTGAGAATCCTTCTAACATAGGAATGAAGGAACTCATGGAAATGGTTTACAATAATAACGAACAGATTAGTGCTCCAATATTATATGCAATTGCTGCAGTTTGTGCTGGGTCTGGGTTTGTTGATTTCACTTCTTCTCAGACCCTCGATATAAACGGGATACTAGAAATGGCAAATGATCACAAGGCCCTCATAGCAGGAAGAGATGGCGCGACTGGTGAGACTGCTCTTAAGGCATCCTTGGCTGAGTTCTTTCAGAAGAGGAATTTGCATGTTTCCGGTTGGTTCAGCACGAACATACTTGGAAATAATGATGGAAGGGTGCTGGAAAACGCAGAACATGGAAAGTTGAAATTCTCTGACAAGATGAAACTCTTACCCCAGATCCTTGGATATACAGACTTTGAAAACATAGTCCGAATAAATTATTATCGTCCCAGAGGAGATAACAAGGAGGCATGGAACGTAGTAGATTTCAAGGGATGGCTTGGGATGGATATGTCACTTAGGATCAATCTGCTGGGACGGGATTCCATACTCGCAGCTCCCTTAGTATTAGACATTATCAGGCATATGAATTATTCAAAGGAAATTGGGGATTTCGGAAACTTAA
>JAJZYV010000370.1 GCA_021797955.1 Thermoplasmata archaeon | reverse complement strand
AAGATCTAATTTCGAGTCTGGTTGGAATAGAACCTTGGTTCATAATTACATATGCAGCTGGTATAATTACAAACGTATTTACAGTTCCATTCCCAGCTCAGATTGTACATTCAGCTACTCAAGTTGGGCCAAAGAGAACAATCTTTACAACCACATACAACGCAACAATACCAGAAGGACTTATAATCATGGCAGGATATTTCATTATATCTACTATATTGGGATTGTTTATATTTGAAAAGAGAGAGTTTAACTAAAATTTTCCATTACCAATCTATTTATAAATTCAAATATAGAGATTTTAAAAATCTATTTTTTTAAAAAAAATAAGAATTTAGGGATTACTTGAATTTGTAATCCGGCTTTCTTTTTTGCACAAAAGCAGAAATTCCTTCCTTGAAATCATCTGTTGTATATAGGAGGCCCATTGATATTGCCTCCATTTCAAGGCCATTATCCATTGACATTTCAGAACCCTTGTTGATGAGTCTCTTGGAAAGTGCGGCTGCAATGGGAGATACCTTTTCAGACAAATCTTTCGCAAATTCCATTGTTCTTTCCTTTATTTCCCCTTTGGTGAAGAGTTTTGAAACTATTCCAATATTGTATGCAGTGGTTCCATCAAATCTCTCTCCAGATAGAATCAGGTGGGTTGCTCTTGACATTCCAATGAGTTTTGGAAGTCTCTGTGTGCCGCTCCATCCTGGAAGGAGACCTATGGTAACTTCTGGAAATCCGATAACTGTCTCGGGTGTAGCAATCCTTATGTCGCAATTAAGGGAAAGTTCAAACCCTCCTCCTAAAACATATCCTTTCATTTCTGCAATTGTTATCTTTGGAATCTCTGACAATCTCCTGAATAATCTTTCACCCTTTCTGGAATATTCAACAAAATCAATTCCTCCAGGAATGAACTGCGTTAATTCCGCCCCGGCAGAGAAAATTTCCCCTGAACCCGCAATAACTATGACATATATCTCCTTATCATTCCAAAGAGAATCTATGGCACTTTCAAGCTCGTTGAGAACACCGGCATTGAGAAGATTATTTTTTCCATTCCTTATTTCAAGTCTGGCAACCCTGTTTTCTCTTATAATTGCAATAAGTCCCTCTGGCTTTGCACCCGTTTCTGCAGGCTTTACCTCCTTTGCCTTTGATTCCTTCCTCTCCACTTTTCCTGAGAGGACCTCTTTCAACTTTCCTTCCTTAATGCTCCTGGCAGGTTCAAAGACTGAAATCTTGAATTTTTTCGATATGTTTTCAAGTTTTTCTTTAATCTCTGAATTTGTTAACCCTGAAGCGACCGATATAGGTCCAAATGGCCTATTCATGCCCAGTTTTACTCCGGTTTCAATGTCATCAGGACTGGTAACTCCATCTTCTATGAGCTTAACTGCCTCATTCACTTCTAGACATAGGATATCCATGAGCTCGACCTTATCCGATGGCTGAGCTTGAGGTATGACAGCTTTCCTGTTTTCCCATCTGTAGAATCCTTCTCCTGTTTTAAGGCCGAGTTTGTTATCCTTCATCATTGAATTATAATATGTACATTTTCCATAATCCGGAGAAAGCGTTTTTGAATAATACTCCAGGGAATGGACTACTGTATCTATACCAACGTAATCCATGAGTTCATATGGCCCCATGGGAAGAGCCTGTGATTTGGCGAAAGTATCTATGGCTGCTGGTGAATCTATCCCTTCCTGAAGGAGCATACAGAAGAACAGAGATTCGGGTGCACTGATTCTGTTTACTACAAAACCTGCAGTATCCTTTAAAACTCTGATTGGAACCTTTCCAATCTTCTTGACAAGTTCGTAAATCGCTTCAAAATTTTTTTCGTGAGTCTTTTCCCCCTTAATCACTTCAACAAGTTTCATTAAAACGGGAGGATTAAAGAAATGCATTCCTACGAGCCTTCCAGGATCATTCATTGAAGCGGAAATTTCTGAAATTCTAATATTAGAAGTATTTGTTGCTAAAATAGCATTGGGGCTTGCAAACTTTTCTATATCCTTGAAAATTTTTATCTTTAAATCTGGAATTTCAGGAACAGCTTCAATAATTACGTCAGAATCTGATACAGCTTCTTTGAGATCACTGCTGAATCTTATCCTTGATAGAATTGTTGCTGAATCATTTTCTGAAACTTTTCCTGATTTTACAAATTTGCCGAGACTTTCGCTTATTGTCTTCTTTGATTTGTCCAGTGCCTCTTTAAAGGCATCCTCTACTATCACATTGATACCTGAAGTGGCAATTACTTGAGCTATTCCACTTCCCATTATGCCTCCGCCGATTACGGTAATTTTCTTAATATCCATATGTTCACTTCTTTAATTTCTTCAAAAGCCCCATAATCTTTGTTGCGCTCATTATATCTCCTGAAACCTTTATTTTCCCTGACATGTACGACATTACAGGATCGGCTTTTCCCAAATATAGATCAGAGAGTACCTCATCCTTTCCCGTTATTGTTACACTTGCTGAAGGAGCCTTTCCTTCACCAAACACCACATCGCCCTTGGCAACACTGACAAAATAATTCGCGCCTTCCGTGGTGGAAAACTGGAAGGTTTTATCAAAGTTGGCTATTTCTTTCTTGACCAGTTCATTTCCAGAGAACTGTCCTATCATCTCTTTTAAAATATCCGAAGATGCCATGACTCCTTATCATTTAGTCATAATAATATCTATCTATTT
>JAJZYV010000369.1 GCA_021797955.1 Thermoplasmata archaeon | reverse complement strand
TGACTGCTGCAGTACTTGCAAATCACGATAACTATGTTATTGGTATAGATGTTTCAACAGAAAGAGTTAACAAGTTAAATTCCAACAACCTACCAATATTCGAACCTGAATTGGGAAACAGAATCGAGTCAGCTGGTTCTAGACTAAAATTTTCGACGGATTATTCAGATCTGGCTGAATGCTCTGGAGTTTTTATCTGTGTACCAACTCCTAACAATGAAGCTGGTATCGATCTGAGTTTTGTTGTTGCTGCATCAAAAGAGGTCTCAAAAGTAGTCCCAAAGTCGGAATTGATTATAAAGAGCACAGTAACGCCGGGAACAGCAAGACACATAAGTAACCTGACAGGAATGAACGTTACTTCAAATCCGGAATTTACACGCGAAGGTTCAGCAGTTTATGACACTGAACATCCGGACAGGATTGTCGTTGGTGGTAATGACCCACAAGTATGCAAAGACGTATGGAAATTCACCAATGCGCCAACTATCATCACAACCAATGAAAATGCCGAGCTAATAAAATACGCCAGCAATGCATTCCTCGCCACCAAGATCACATTCATAAACCAGATGGCTGATCTCTGTGAGAAGATTCCCGGAGCAGATGTAAAAATAGTTGCTCATGGTATTGGACTAGACCACAGAATTGGAAAGGAATTTCTCAAACCCGGTTTAGGTTATGGCGGATCATGTTTTCCAAAGGACACGATTGCTCTGAATTCTTATGCCAATAGTAAGGATGTTAAACTGGACATAATTGACTCTGTCATAAGATATAACTCAGACAGAATAAATCAACTGGTTGAAAAAATCATCAGGCTCGCTGGGGATTTGAATGATAGAAATATTTGTGTTCTGGGCCTGAGCTTCAAGGATAATACAGATGATCTGAGGGAGAGCAGATCCATAGCCCTTATTGAGAATCTTTCAAAGCGTGGAGCAAAAATTTTTGCATACGATCCCATAGTTAAGCAATACCCCGGAATAGGGCAATGCAATAACAGTGAAGAGTGCATCATGAAGTGCAACATTGTGATCACAGCAACCGAGTGGGAAGAGTTCAGAAGCATTGATCCAGTAATCTTCAAAGATAAGATGGTATTTGATCTCAGAAGAATATTGTCAATCCAGCCTGATGACATAACAATGGGTGTTGGCATTGGAAAAGATTAAGAAGTGCGTAATACCTGCTGCCGGCCTTGGAAAGCGTTTCTATCCTCTAACCAGGGCTCAGCCAAAGGAAATGCTTCCCATCCTGGATAAGCCTGTCATTCATTATGTGGTTGAGGAAGCTGTCAATAGTGGACTTGACGAGATTCTGATAATTGTAGGTGCAGGAAAAGAATCCATAATAAATTATTTTGACAAGCACAGGCTTGATGAAGAAATGGACGATTATGGAATTTCTGAAATGCCAGATATTTACTTCGTGAGACAGAAGGATCAAAAAGGTCTTGCTGATGCAATCAAATATGCAGAGAGTTTTACAGGTGATGAGAGTTTTGTGGTTCTTCTTGGTGACACCATATATAAGTCTCGAACCGGTAAAACTGTAACGTCCCATATAATTGATTCTTATTACAAAACAATGTGCCAAACAGTGGCGGTGGAGACAGTTCCGGATTCAAAGGTTCAGGATTACGGCATAATCGATGCTGTAGAAACTGAAGAAGGAATGTACAGAATAAGAAACATTGTGGAAAAACCATCTCTTGCAGAAGCACCTGGAAGACTTGGGATAACGGGCATTTATGTCCTGGAAAATAATATCTACCAGTACCTTGAAAAGATAAAACCTGGGACAAATAATGAATACCAACTGGCTGATGCTTTTAATCTGTATCTGAAGGAAAAGGAAATGTATGCAAAAAAAATAGACGGGGCAAGATATGACATAGGAACCAAGGAACTGTGGGTTGAAACTTTCCTGAAGTTTGCTGCGGAGGATGAGAGGTTCAGGGCTTCATTCTCAAAACCTTAGGCTATTATGCAACCTTTTATTGTTTCTCTGGTTGTCAGAAATTTTACACTATCCACAGCCAGTGAAGCATAGCAATACTTACATAAGTGCCTATTGGATAATATGCGCTTCTATCTTTTTATATAACTGCACATTGAGTATTTATGTACGGGTCAGTGAAGTGGAAATTGATGCAGCATTCAGATTTTGTGAAGCTTGGATTTAACCACAATTTATTTATGGAGTTCTTGTCACGGGGGTACAGGAAGTCAACGTATGAAAAATGGAAAGAGTTACCATTAATTAAGGCAGTTTCTGATGGATTCATTTTTTCAGAGAGCACACCCAATGGTGCCTTAAGGGAGATTTTTGTGGAGGAGATTTACAATGTCAAAGGGTTTACCCCACATAAGAATCAAACCGTTATAGACGTCGGGGCAAATTATGGGGATTCTGCGTTATGGTGGTCGAAAAAATTCGGGGCCAAAGTGATTGCTTTCGAACCTCTGGACAATGTATTCAAAATCTTAGAGGAAAACATCGCTCTTAACAAGGCAGACGTAAAGGCATATAACCTTGCACTGGGGAACGGTTCGGATATTGTTGGAAAGCCTGATGGCACAATGTTAATTAAAGTCGGAAATGTGAAATTCAGGACAGAGAAACTGGACAGTTACGCTCTGGAACAGGTCGATATCTTAAAAATTGACGTGGAGGGATTTGAATTCGAAGTGATTCAGGGTGCAGAGAA
>JAJZYV010000368.1 GCA_021797955.1 Thermoplasmata archaeon | reverse complement strand
ATTTTTAGAAGTGTAACTGAACTCACTGCGTTTCTTTCGATTCCCCCTTTGCGAGATACTGACTTTTTTGACTTCAGGAGGAGTTATACATCTTATAATTCTAAACCCCCCGGTTCTGGAAAAAAATTGAGATGAGTTGGGATCGTGAAAGAAAGTCTCTTGTTTCAGATATAACTTAATGGGTTTTCTGATGGATTCTCTTCTTTCATTCATTTTGAAATACTGATTTATACAATAGAAATACTCGTAGGAGCCGGGTGGTAAACTGATGGTGCCGGCCCACCATTTATTATTGGATGTTTTTTCTAATTCAATGCTTCCGTCGCCGTAGCAGTTGAAATTTCCTGAAATATAGCAGGACTCGTCACCTTCTTCGTAAGGTATTGAAAATGAGACTGTTTTCAAGAATTCGATATCACTCATTGTCAGCTTTTTTAGGGGTTCATTTAACGTGAACCTTCAGTTCGTCAGGATGAACTGAAGCTTTTCCGGATTCAGCTATTACCCCATACTCTTTGCCATTTAGGAAAACATTGAAATTTCCATTTCCGACAACAATTATTTCCCCCTTGTAGATTAGGACTGAATTGTTTTTCACAAATATTGGATATTTATTCTCCGTTTTGAAATAACAATTGCCATCTATGAATTTTTCCCTTTCAAAGTCATACCATTTTCCCTCTGGAAGGTAGACATTTCTGCTCAACAGATTCTCATAGATCTGTGGTGCATAGATTATGTTATCCCCAAGGTAATATTGGTCCTCAACGAAAAAGGTTTCATTGTCATTGAAATTGTAAAATGACACAGGTGCCACTGTTGCTGAACCATTTTTGTGTGAAAAATAGATCACGTTATAAATCTGGTCAATGAAATCATATCTTAAATGCACACTTGTCTCAATATCACTCTTTGCTTTATTTGAAAGTAAGAATACTTCCTGATCGTTTCCATCCATTGACTTGTGGTTCCTGTAAAGTGGAAATAGTAGCGCCATTCTGTAATAAGCAGCTATAAGATCTGGTGAACTGCTTCCAAAGAAACCACCTAAATCGCATCCAACAACTGCAACCCCAGATATTGCTAGATTTGTTACGATTGATATTTGAAGCTTGACATCATCCCATGTGGATAAGTTGTCTCCAGTCCATATTGATGCATATTTCTGTATGCCAGAATATCCAGATCTGCTGAGAATGAATGGCTCTATTCCCATTTCCTCAATTGCTTCAAACGTTGCTTTTGACTGGAAGTAGGGATACGCATTTCTTACTTTCCTGTGGATTACCTTGCTTCCATTGTCCAGTTTATGAAGAGATTCCGGATCGAACATATGATCTTCTGTTAGAATTGTTGGTTCGTTCATGTCCAGCCATATTCCATCAACTTTTTGCTTCATCCAAGATTTTACCTCTCCCTTCCAGAAATTCTGACCATTTTTATTAATAAAATCAGGGAATACGGATTTTCCGGGCCACATTTTGTCCGTATAAATATCCCTATTGCTGTCTTCCACATATGTTCCCAGTCCTCTCCTGAAAACCTCATAATTCTGTTCTGCTTTTATGGATGGGTCCACTATGGGAATTACCTTAACTCCGAGATCATGAATTCTGTTTATAAAGTCAGTTCCGTCCCCAAATCTTTCATTGTTCCATGTGAATAGCTTGTAATCTTCCATGTAGTGAATGTCCAGATAGATGGATTCAACCGGAAGAAACTCCTTATATCTCTTAACAACTTCCTCAGCTACATCCGCCGGGTAATACGTGTATCTTGAAATGGAATGGCCAATACTCCATTTTGGCGGAAGGAACGTCTTTCCTGTCAACGTTGAATATTTCTGGAGTGTCTCAAGTGGAGAATTTCCAGTGAAGATATAGAATTCCACAGAATTCGAATCTATGGAGATTTTTGTTTTGTTATATACTTCAACACCAAAATCAAATACGATTTCCCCTGGATAGTTTATGAATATTCCTTTAGTTGTCCCATCTATAACCTGAAAATAGAAGGGGATTGAAATGTATAGAGGATCATTGTTTCTGCCATATCCTCCCGGGTCACGATTCTTTGAGATTAGTCTTTTCCTTTTCCTATCCATTCCGAATGCCCTTTCCCCAAGTCCCAGGATGTGTGCATTAAGTGGGAGTGGAAACATTATTACAAGTTCATCGGAATTCTCTTTAATTTCTATTTGATTTTTCTTTAGATCTGGCTCTGAAGGAGATAGTGATTGATCATCAAAGGCCACAATTGGCTCGTGCCGATTTATGTTATACTTTACATAATCGCTGTTTGACCAGCATTTTATATCCATTAATGGTTAAGTTATAACGGGGATATAGCATTTTTCTAAAATGTAATAAGAAATGTTTTCCAATGAGTATTTATTGTAAGTTTTAGAAATCTTATTATAAATATATTTATAATGAATTATTATCACAAAGACAACTCAGAGTAGTGGAATTTTAACACTTTTAACAGGATTACGTGAAATTGACCGGGAAATTAACTGAGTTTTACTTTAAGAAAATATGAGTATAGAGTTTTAACTGAGATGGAATCGATGATTAGCTCAATACCTCTATTCTCTCCATGGCAATATCTTCATCTCTTGCGGTTTTTCCTCCAACAGAATAGATATTCTTGCCCCGAGAAATATACAGGGTGTGTTTCAGCCCATTTACAATTTCAACCTTATTGACTGTGCCGTTTATTGTAATCTCCTTT
>JAJZYV010000367.1 GCA_021797955.1 Thermoplasmata archaeon | reverse complement strand
GAGGGCCATTACCATTTGCGGGTAAGAGACAGCAAAATCGAAAGCAATCCTGCCTCCATTGGATACTCCAAGAATTACTGCCTTCCTGATTTCAAGGTGATCCAGCAACTTCTTGAGGTCTTCTGCGTCGCAGTATGCCTGCTCAGATCTTGTTGATTTGCCATACCCACGGACATCATACCGAATAACCCTGTATTTTTCTTTCAGTGCACCAATCTGGTTATCCCACATCCTGCTGTCTACGTAACCTGCATGTATAAGAACAAGTGGTGTCCCTTTTCCAATGTCCTCGTAGTTGATGAAACCTCCCTCAACCTCTACTTTATCGTGTGTCACAGGTCTGTAGCGCATACGGAATATAATAAGGTTCTTCCGGTTATATTATGGTAAGAATAAATATTACTGCCTCCATGAGTACGGTGTGGATAACCGGGAACTCTGCGAACATACATACAGGGTCGGGAAACCATGGGTTGTCTCCAGTGTTTCAGTATCCGATTCTGAAAGGAGGGTGGACGTCTATCTTTCCCACGAAAAGATGTCAGGTGGCCGTGTCCTGTTTGCGAAAAACTCCCCTCAGTGTCAGATCACGTTAAGGAGAGAGTATGGCGGGTTCTTGACAGCTGCATATAACAAGCATAAATCCACGCGTTCATACCAACGGTAGGATGCCCTAGGTAACATTGAGGTAGTCTCAACGGTCTCACTTAAACATAAATGTCCAATTCATATTCTTCCCAAAATTTGTGACTTTAAGAATGGAGGATTTGCAATAATCTGTCGTTTCAAGCAAAGATATATTTCTGGTTAAATGGTTGAATCCTGTTACCATGAATAAGGTTAAAAATACAAGCAGCTATGATATACTCTTAAAAAATAACCACACTCTAAATTTTATTTCAGCATTGTCCATCTACTATTATATCCTTAAACAATTGAACATAAGTGCCTTTGCAATTGACCAGCACAGATGTAAATGAACTGGGATTTGGAGAATAACCTTTGTATCCCGTTCCTGTTTGATTATCCCAGTCGACCACCTGAGTTTCATCGTATGTAATGCAGAACCTGCTTGTTCCGGTAACATCCACAGTTAATGCTGAAAATCCGCTTGGTTCCATAGATGTGGAAAATCCACCTTCCAGCATCGACCACACCTGTTTTGGTGCCAGAGTAAAAACAAAACACACAATTTTCTTTCCGTTTGGGAAGTTTGCTATGCCTAGTGGGGCTGAGTTGTTAGAGCTTCCATTGTTTATCAGCGGTGTAAGCGAAGAAGCAAATGATTCATTGAATTGAGGGTTATTTAAATAGACTGGCCAAAACGCATTTCCAAAATAATAGCCATTCCTAAACAATAGAAATGAAATATCAGTGGAACCGAGGTTCTTAAATGTCCATTTAACTGTTCCATTGGTTTGACTTTCCCAAGCCCAGCTAACATCAACCCCTGTCGTTACGAAATTCTTTTCCCTGATAATTCCACCAACTATTCTTTCCATAAATTTATAACCAAATCATAAAATTTAAACATTGTTAATACTTTTGGCAACTTTGACACCACCTTCCCACCAATGAAATAAACAGTGCAATATCATTACAAAAATAGTTCAAGTTTTAGATGCAACCCAATGTCTTAAGCAAAAAAGCTGACGTTTCATAGAAGGGCACTCCATATATTCGATGAAACATTAAATATGGAATAACGCATCATACTAGGATATTCTAATGAGTTCTGACCTTTTTGACGAACTTAAGAACTTTGGTCTAACTGACTATGAAGCAAGAGTTATGGAGGCACTTCTTCTTAACGACTCGCTGAATCCGGGAGAAATTGTTTCCATTTCTGGAATACCTCAGCCGAGAGTTTATGATATTTTGGGGAAACTTAAGGAAAGAGGAATGGTAGACGAAAGCCCCGGTAAGAAAAAGGTATACAGAGCAAGGGACATTGAAGCCTCACTTGGGATGAGAGTGAAAGAGCTCAGTAGTGGAATTGGGAAAATTAAAAAGATAGTCGAGAAAAATAAGTCAGAATATTACAAAGCCAAGCCTTATCTCTGGCTCATGGAGTCAGAAAGAGTTATCATAGACGAAATGAGGCAGAGAATTGATGCCTCAGAGGATGAGATAATAATATCATGTTCCAAGAGCAGGCTCCTAAAGTTAAGGGATAGCTTACTGAAAGCAATTGGAAGGGGTGTATCTGTTGCTATCGTGCTATTCCCTGAGGCAGATAAGAAACTGCTTGACGAATTTAAAGGCGCAATTATAAAAGTAAGAAAAGGGATGACATCTGAAGTCCTCATAACAGACAGATCAATGACAATAATAAGGATAGGTAGGACCATAAACAGGAATGATTATGCAATTTTAAATGATGAAGATGAAATAATACATATAACTGGTTATTTTTTCTACCACACTATATGGGATCCTTCAAATATTTACTCTTTTCCAATAAATCTTTCCAAGCACAGATTTAGAACCATGTGGCTCCTTTGTGACATAATGAATATTACTTACAACCCAACTGAGCATGAGGTAAAATGCAGGCTCAAGGGATGGAAAAATGGAAAGGAGATTACAATAAACGGCACAGTCAATAAGGTTGAAATTGTAAATGGGCTGAAACACACCCTGTATATTTCTCGGGGCAAGAATATCTATTCTGTTGGAGGAAAAACCGCAAGAGATGAAGACATTGCCATGGAGAGAATAGAGGTATTGAGCTAATCATTGACTCCATCT
>JAJZYV010000010.1 GCA_021797955.1 Thermoplasmata archaeon | reverse complement strand
GTTGGAGACTCCGGTCCAAATCCGGGCAGACCCACTATTAGTTATGTTAATTTTGTTTCATTATAAGCCTCTTTAGAGTGTCTCTTTATATACCAATGCCAATAATTCAGGTCGATTTTTGGAATATATAATTAATCGAATATAAATAGGTCATATCTCATGTTGATTGACCATTCCATGACGTCTGAGTTATTGTTATTCTTACATATGTCTTATTTTTATAAGCAATATGATAATCGATCTTAATGTCACGGTCAATTCTCATATTGATAAACAACACTCCTAAATCTTTTTTAAATTCGTGATAAATAATAATTTTTGATCATTGGACATCTTTTTCAACCTTAAGCATGAAGTATCCAAAATGTTTGTCCAGATTGTAATCCCACTGAATTAACTGCGCTTTTGATCCGTAAGCTCTCTTTACCAACTCATTCCTAACCTCAGACTCTAATGTTTCACCTGATTTAATTTTAGATTTATCACCTTCATGATTCGTCGATTATAAAACCAAGCAGTATTTTAATTCATCATCACTTTCCTCATCTTCTATATCTTGGAGTTTTTTAATGTCACTATCGATGAATGTTCCACTGCTGAAATAAGTATTCATATTATAGTTACCATTACCATTTTTGTCTTTTCCCTGAGAACCTATGAGAATATGCTTTAACTCAATCCAATAATTCGGACTACCATCTTTCATTTTGATCTTGAAGTCTACCTTTTTACGACTTGTTTCATTTATTCTTATTTCCCTATTTTTTGGCCCAATCGTAATGCCTTTTAATTTTAGGAAATTCATGAATTCTCCCCTGAACCATCCTTCAATCTGTATTTCAAGTTCTGAGAATAATTCCAAATATTCGCTTTTTGACTCACATTTTTCAGTTTCACCGGTTAAACATGAATAAAATTCTTTGATTATATTTTCGAATTCTAAATTTTCCATTTAATCTAACAAGATTGTAAGCACAATAAACTTTCTATTCGTTAAATAGTAATCACTCAATCTTCCTAATCGCAATCTCACAATTAAATTAATTTCATAAAAACTGATATGTTCGGAATCTGAATCTTCCGATTTCTCTTCAACTTCTTTAGGTAAGGTGATTCTTAGTGATGGTCTTTTTGAAGATGTCTCAGCTACGGCTATGAATTTTCCCTTCATAAAGGGGAATAAGTGAAATAAGTTAAGTTTTTGTTATGTAATTTTTTTAAATGCTTAAAATAACCTTAATATGGATTCTACCTGATTAGAGAATAATTTAAGATAAGCATCCCTTCTAGGAGGTTTAACTCTATTCATAGCTATACACCACTGTTTTGCTGTTATTCCCTTCTGTCTTACATGGATTGAATTATCCATGAATTTTACGATATACGGATATATTTGATTTTCCCATGATCCATCCAAAGGAAATTCCAAATCATTCCTGTTATTGGGAATCACCCTTTCCACAATTCCGTAAGCGTATAGGTCATCCTTCCACTTAAAAAACACTGTAGATCCTTTTTCCAATTTATTACTCGGGAATGGGAAAAGCATAATTTCTCCTCTCCATGCTTTTTCTACTCGTTCCCATTTTTTGGCTTCATAGTGAACTCCATAATGGAATCCATGATCTTTGGGGTCCTGTAACGTCTTACTTAAAAAATCAACGACTTCTTGCTCATCTTTAAATTCTTCTTTGTTAGGATCAGCAGTCATTGGAAATATTGCACCCAACCAATTCTCTGTTATTGCCATTACTAAGATATAATCATACCGATTTATTATATTTATCGCAATGACAATGTTCAATTTTTAAATGCTATTTAATAAGAATAAATCAGCGGAATATAGGTGAAGTATCGAAACCTTTATGCACTTTTAATCGAATAATCTTTATAAATAGGCCTGATTCCGATCTTGAAAAGAAATTATGGACAGCATCTGACAAACTACGTTCAAATATGGATATCGCTGAATACAAGAATGTTGTCCTCGGACTCATATTTCTCATATACGTTATCGATTCCTTTGAAGATATACACAAAGAACTTGAAAGTAACAAGGAAAATATTTCCGATCCAGAAGACAGGGACGAATACATTGCAAGGAACATTTTTTGGACCCCAATTTAGCAATGTGGAAACACCAGCTAAAAAATGCTATAGAATTCTAAGATTATTTCTTTAACCCAAAATACACCATAACAATGTTTATGCTTAATGTAAGATAACTTCTTGATATATGCAACCAGAGGAATTATCAAAAGGAGTTGTAATTAACGGACCAAAATGGCCAGAATCAATAGAAGTAAATGCTGTTGAAAAGATCGGGGATTGCATACGCATTATTGGTGTTACTACATCTACAGGAAAACATGTAGATCAAGTAATCCCGTTAAATGAGTTAAATTCTATCAGCATAAGAAAGATAGAAAACGATTTCAGGGCTGACCCATGGAAAGTTTTTTTGTTCTTAGAGACTAAAAGATACAGATTTGCTGCAATGTACGATCCCTTGCTTGCAGTAAACGTTTCCAAGGTTGATCCGCTACCTCACCAAATAGAAGCCGTTTACGGATATGTACTAAAATTATCTAGAATCAGGTTTCTTATTGCAGATGATCCTGGCGCAGGTAAGACCATTATGGCCGGCCTTATAATTAAAGAACTTAAACTCAG
The DNA here is from genome assembly GCA_021797955.1 of Thermoplasmata archaeon. Next base: position 13,536 of record JAJZYV010000010.1, on the reverse strand, counting down.
AAATTTGGTTAAGAGAATTTTGATTGTGGTTCCAGGACATCTTATAGATCAATGGAGACGGGAACTTAAGGATAGGTTCGAAGAACCTTTTAAGGTCTTAAATAGAGGGTTAATGAATGAGACCTATGGAGAGAATGTGTGGGATGCCTACGACCAGATCATAACATCTATGGATTTTGCCAAAAAGGATGATATTTCTAGGTCATTGAGCTCCACCAAGTTCGATCTAATTGTTGTCGATGAGGCACATAAGATGAGTGCGTATAAATATGGATCTAAAACTCAAAAGACTGCAAGGTACAGACTGGGTGAAACACTTTCAAAGATTGCGGAGCCTCACCTACTCTTTCTTACCGCTACACCGCATAGTGGCGATCCTGAAAACTTCAGGCTTTTCATTGATCTTTTAGAACCTGGATTCTTCTCAACCAGTGAAATGCTGGAAGAATCAATCAGAAACAAAGACAATCCCCTTTTCATTAGGAGAATCAAAGAGGATCTTACAGACTTTAACGGCAAGCCCTTATTTCTTCCGCGAAACGTTGCAACTGTTAATTTCAAACTCTCAGACGAAGAAAAGGATCTTTACAACGATGTTTCCAGATATGTTAAGGAAGAGTACAATAAAGCAACAAAGTATGAAAAGAACAGGAACGTGACATTTGCATTAATTATATTGCAGCGCCGCATGGCTTCAAGCATTTATGCATTAGTGAAATCTTTAGAAAGGAGGAAACAGAGACTAGAAGATATGCTTAAAACGGTAAGAAATTCTAGGGAAGATCAGATAGAGGATTTGACTGATCCAGATGAAATTGAAGAACTATCTGAAGAGGAACGCTGGAAGATTGAGGAGAAGTGGGAAACTCTAAGCTTAGCTTCTAACCCCACTGAAATGCAAGAAGAAATAAGGACTGTTGAGAAATTAATTGAAGATTCTAAAAGAATATTAAATGGTGCACAGGAGGTAAAAGTGAGCCGACTGAAGGATACCATATCGAAATTAAATGACGAGTACCCGGGAACAAAGATATTAATATTCACTGAATCAAAGGATACTCTCTTATATCTCGAGGATAAAATTAAGAACTGGGGGTATTCTGTCAATGTAATTCATGGTGGAATGAACTTAGAAGAGAAGATTCATGCCGAAAAGACATTCAAAAATGAAAGCCAAATAATGGTGGCTACAGAAGCAGCAGGTGAGGGCATAAACCTGCAATTCTGTAACTTTATGATCAATTTCGATCTGCCATGGAATCCCAATCGTTTGGAGCAGAGAATGGGCAGAATACACAGGTACGGACAGACTAAAGAGGTGTATGTATACAACCTGATAGCTTCTGATACAAGAGAGGGACAGGTGCTTCAGAGAGTTTTCGATAAATTAAATGAAATAAGAAAAGCAATGCAAAGCGACAAGGTATTTGACGTAATCGGCGATGTTTTTTATGGAAGGGACCTCACAGAACTGATGCTGGAGGCTGCTGCAAGCACCAGAAGTATGGATGAGATCCTTAAGGATGTCGACATAAACATAGATGCTGATTATATATCTGGACTTAAGAAAAATTTAGGAGAGAGCCTTGCAACCAAGTACATAGATTATACAAGATTAAAGGACTTAAAGCAAAAGGCCATGGAAAATAAGCTCATACCGGAATACACTGAAGCATTCTTCAAAAGAGCTTTTGAAAATATAAATGGTAAGTTAAAGGATAGAAAAGATGGTTTCGTATCCATAGAGTCTATACCTTTTGATATTATATCTATCGCAGAATCTGAGAATTTTCGTAAAAAATATGGTAATATGCTTCGAAATTATCCAAAAGTGACTTTTGATAAGGATCAGGCCGCAAAGGTAAGTGATGCTGAATTTGTCTCTTTTGGTCACCCACTTTTCGAGGCAGTTATGCAATGGGTCGAGACAAAATTCGTAAGCGAACCAATAAGGGGCTCTGTTTTTATAGACCCTGAAGGAACTCTTGATGGATACATTCTATTTTATGAGGGCGAAATTAAAGATGGCACTATGGATACAGCCGGAAAGACTTTGCTTTCATATTATATCGAGAAGACATCGTTAAATCTCAGAAAGATTTTACCCACGATAATATGGGATCTTGCGGAAGGTCCGGTTGAAAGTGGAATAATCGTTGATGTGGGCAAATTAAAAGAAATCGCATTCAATGAAGCAATTGCCGATCTAAATAACTACAAGATTGAAGTTCTAGGGGAAAGGAAGAGACAGGCAGGGATCAAGGAAAAGTATGGTTTAAAATCCCTTGACGATCTAAGAGTTAAACTGGATGGTGAAATTATAAGCCTGCAACAAAGGAAGGAGAAAGGCGAAAATACAGACCTCCCCATACGCAACAAGGAAGAACAAATGAAAAGATATGATCTCAGGTACAACGAACTTAAGACCTTGATAAGCAAAGAAAGTGACCTGACAATGGACACTCCTGTATTTTTAGGGATAATCAGAGTAATACCACCTGAAAAATACGGTGAAGGAATGAAAAGGGACGATAACATAGAGAGAATTGGGATGGAATACGTAATGGACTATGAAAGCCGCAATGGATGGAACCCGGAAGATGTATCCCAGAAAAATCTCGGGTTCGACATTCGTTCATCAATAGAAGATGGAAAAGTAAAATATATTGAGGTTAAAGCAAGAGCAGGTAAAGGCGACATTGCCATCTCTCCGAATGAATGGCTCAATGCCAATAAATTTAGCGATGATTATTATCTTTATGTGGTCTGGAATGCAGCAGATAGAGAAAAAACGGCATTGACAATAATTAAGAATCCTGCACAAAATTTAAAAGTAATCGAAAGATTAGAGAGTGTTAGATATATTGCTACTGCCGATGAAATAGAAAAGAAAGGTGAGTAAATGCAAAAAAAGAGTTTTATTGAGGAAACTTTTCCCATTAGAGAAGTAAGCAAGGAATCGGTCAGGGAAAAGAGCGTCAGGCATGGTCATATTTCAACGATGCATATCTGGTGGGCAAGGCGTCCTCTGGCATCGTCCAGAGCTACCATATATTCTGCCCTAACTGGAATGCCTGAAAATGAAGCAGATATCTTGAAGAAAACAGAGTTTGTAGTCAACTTATCAAAATTGGAGAATTCGCTTAATAAAAATATATTAGAAATTGCTAGAAATAATATCTTAGACTCCAATGGAGGGATACCACCTAAGATACTTGATCCCTTTTCAGGAGGAGGGTCAATCCCACTGGAAGCAATGAGATTGGGATGCGAAACATATGCGAGTGATTATAACCCTGTGGCAACTTTGATCCTCAAATGTACTCTTGAATATCCCCAGAAATACAAGGAAAAAAGAGAAGAAACTGACGACTCTTTGTCTCCACAAAGCAATCCAAATAAACTGTTAACAGACCTGAATAAGTGGAGTGAATTTGTATTAGAGGAATCCAGAAGAGAAATCGGTAAATTTTATAGAAATTCCATGGGTGATAGCACCCCAATAGCCTATATATGGGCAAGAACAGTTCCATGCCAGAACGTCTCATGCGATGCTGAAATACCTCTAATGAGACAGTTCTGGTTAGCAAGAAAAGATAATAAAAAAATAGCATTAAAACCATATGTTGAGAATGGTAAGGTTGAATTCAAAATCATTGGAATCGAGTCTGATAAATTTCCAGAAGGTTTTGATCCAGAAAAAGGTACAGTATCAAGAGCAATCTCTACTTGTCCCGTATGTGGCTCAGTCATTGATGCTGAAACTATGCATAACCTTTTTCAAAAGGGTAATGCAGGAGAAAGATTAATCGTAGTAATAGAAAAAGGAACGAACGGTAAGAGGTATAGACTAGCTAGTAAAGAAGATTTAGAAATCTACCAAAAGTCTCATGACTTTATGATCGAGAAGGCAAAAAAACTTTCCTATATTTGGGGAATGAACGCTGTTCCTGATGAACCAAGTCCGGAAGGAAAGGGAAGAGGTGCAGAACGTGCTTTCTCAGTTCGGGGTTATAATATGAATTCGTGGGGCGATCTTTTTAATTCAAGACAAAAGCTAGCTCTTGTAACATTTTCCGAGAAAGTAAGGCTTGCCTATGATGGGATGATAAAGGAAGGATATGAAGAGGAATACGCAAAGGCAGTCTGCACTTATCTATCATTTGTTGTAAGTAGATTAAGTGATGTAAATTCGTCCATTTGTCACTACGATAGTGGGTGGGAAAAAATAGCAACAACATTCGGGCGGCAAGCAATTCCAATGACTTGGGACTACTCTGAAGTAAACCCATTTGCAAAAAGCGGGTACACATTCCAAAGTATAATGGAACAAATTAAGCTAGTGATAAATAATATTATGAGTACTAAGTTACAAAGAGTTAATGTTAAACAAAACACAGCCACAGCTTTGAAATTTGAAGACGGATTCTTCGATGCGATATTCACAGACCCTCCCTATTATGACAATGTTCCATATTCCTATCTCTCCGATTTCTTCTATGTTTGGCTTAAGAGAATGGTCGGTCATCTCTATCCTGATCTTTTTGCCACACCATTGACGCCGAAGAGCCAGGAAATAGTGGCCTATTCGAATATGGAAGGGGGATTTGAAACTGGGAAAAAATATTTTGAGGATATGCTTGGGAAGTCATTTAAGGAAGTTAACAGAGTTTTAAAGATCAATGGCATAGCCATAATAGTTTATGCGCATAAATCAACTTCAGCTTGGGAAACATTAATCAATTCTCTTCTAAATTCCGGATTGGTTGTTACTGCTGCTTGGCCCATAAAAACTGAAATGAAATCTAGGTTGAGAGCTAACGATTCTGCTGCTTTAGCTTCATCAATATACATCGTAACCAGAAAAATTGAAAAGGAAAAAACAGGATTTTATAACGAGATAAGGCTGCAAATGAAAGTGCATTTACAGAAAAAACTTGATACTCTGTGGAAAGAGGGGATATCTGGCGCTGACTTTCTCATCTCCGGCATAGCTTCTTCAATAGAGGTGTTCGGCCGGTTTGAAAAAGTAATAAACGATTCAGGTGAAACAATCACAACAGAAAGATTGATGGAGGATGTCAGAAGGATAGTAATTGATTACGCGGTAAAACAGGTTTTGCATAATGGCTTCTCTGCTGAGATTGACCCTCTTACGAGATTTTACGTCCTTTGGAGATGGGCATACGGCACAGCAAAGGTTCCCTTTGATGAGGCCAGAAAGTTATCTCAAAGCGTTGGAATTGACCTTTCATCGCAATGGAATGGGAGCTTAATAAAGAAAGATAAATCATTTGTGCAGGTATTAGGGCCTGAGGAACGTCAGGATCTTGCCATTTCTGATATTAAATCTGTCATAGATCTGCTTCACAAAGTTTTGATACTTTGGAAAAAGGGCATGAACGACAAGATAATTGAAACAATAAAAGGGTCAGGTTCAATTTACAATGAGGCATTTTTTAGGGTAGCTCAAGCGATATCAGAATCGCTTCCAAATGAAAGTAGTGAGAAAAAACTATTAGAAGGATTCCTTATAAGTAGAGAAAGGATAAATTCAGAAATGAAAACTAACAATCAAACGAGGTTATTCTGATGAAGCCGTTTCATATTGTAGCAATACCACATAAGGACATACTCGAGGGGCGGCTCACTATGGATATTTTTGCAGCCGATCTTTGGGAAACGTTTAAATCGACAGCTCCAGAGGATTACAGAGACCCAGAGATATTCTTTGAGAAAACTTATCTAACGGAGGGACTAAAAAACATAATGGATATCGTTGAGAGAAGACTAAAAGGCTTAGGTGGTGATCCAGTTATACAGCTTCAAACACCATTTGGAGGTGGGAAAACCCACTCCCTTATCGCAATGTATCATAAAGCAAAAATCTGGCATGCTAAGACTGTTGTTATAGTTGGCACCACGCTTAATCCCAATACCAGCACAATTTGGGGTGAGATTGCAAAACAGTTGGGTGGCGATGGGTCTCTAATTAATAGCAAAGTATCTCCAGGTAGAGACAATCTACAACTCTTACTCCAGAAAAACCAACCTGTTCTAATACTAATGGATGAATTGATGCAATTTATGACAAAAGCTGCAGGTGTTGAAGTCGGTGATTCTAATCTAGCTGCGCAAACGCTGGCATTTATGCAGGAAATTTCTGAGGCAGCTGCGATAACTGAGAAGGTATGCTTGGTTGTTACTTTGCCAGCAAGTACGGATCCACATGATCTTCAATATGAAAGATATTTTCAACAACTACAGAAGATATATGGTCGCTTAGAAAAGATATACACACCGGTTCAAGATAATGAGATAACAAAAGTGATTAGAAAAAGACTTTTTTCATCTGTAGACGAGGATGCTGCAAAAAAAATAATATCTGAGTTCATAAAATACAGCCAAAAAGAAGATATTCTACCTGCTGGGAAAGAAGTCTCTGAATACCGTAACGAATTTCTCGCTTCATATCCATTCATTCCTGAGGTGATAAACGTACTCTATGAAAGATGGGGTACGTTTCCAAATTTTCAAAGAACGAGAGGCGTATTGAGATTGCTTGCGCTCGTAATCCATGATCTAAAGGAGTTGAATCGTCCCTACATTTCTTTGGCTGACTTTAATTTAAGCAATGAAGAGATAAAACGGGAACTGATTAAAAATATAGGACAAGAATTCAGCGGGGTGATAGCTGCAGACATAACATCCCCTGATTCAGGTGCCAAGAAAGTTGATAATATGCTTGGGCGTTCAAATGCTGGGTTAAGGCTGGGCACCAGAACTGCGACAACTATTTTTATGTATTCGTTCTCCGGAGGCCATGAGAAGGGGGTTTATGTCAGCGACCTAAAGAGATCAGCTACCACCTTAGATAACCCAGCCAGCACAGTCGCGGAATCTGCTGAAAAACTTAAAGGTAAACTCTTCTTTCTTCAAGTTTACCAGGACAAGTACTTTTTTTCAAACGAACCAAATCTAAACAGGATATTGCTAACTAAAATGGATAATGTTACTCTGGAAGAAGTGTCCGAAAAGGAAATCCAATTATTAAAGAAGAATATTTCTGGTAATAGAATGAAAATCTTCATATGGCCTGATCAACCGAGCGATGTTCAGGACAGTAAGGAACTTAAACTTGTCATCTTAAAGGATTATAATTTGGAAACAGCAAAGAAATTTATAGACTTAAAAGGTGAATCTCCACGTGTTTATAGAAATACCCTAATATTTTTGTGTCCTTTCGAATCGGAAAAGAACAAATTCATCGATATAATCAAACAAGCAATAGCTTACGAGCAAATTAAATCTGACAAAATGCTAAACTTAAATGAGGAACAGCACGAAGAGATATCCAAGGATGCCAGGCTTAGAGATGAAAACACACTTGAAGCTCTATTCAGATATTATAGAATAATTTTAGTCCCATCGAAGGACTCGCCTAGGGAGATTAATCTGGGCGTTCCTACATTTGGAGAGAAGTTGAAAATAGACGAACGTGTTTACTCAGACCTTAGGCACGAAGATGAAATTCTGGATAAGATATCTAGTATACGTATCAGGGACAAGTTTATACAAAATAAAGATTTCATAAGGATTGATCAAATTTTTGACTCTGTTCTTAAGACTCCCGGAGAGATCCGGATTACTTCTTTTGAGGCACTAGAATACGGAGTAAGGGAAGGCGTTAAAAATGGTGATTTTCGAATCGGATATCTTAATGAGAACGGAGAACCAATTTGCATAGATTATAATGAAGAAATGGAAATAAATTTAAGCAGCGTATTAGTGAATGCAAAAATATGCATTGAACAGACCAAGCCTAAAGAATCAAAGGTATTAACACTCCCCACTGCTGAGACAGCAGTTAGATCTAGTAAAACGCTAGACCAGCAAAAAGATCAGCCGAGACACGAAGGTAACACATCTTTGCACATTCATTTATCATTACCACATGGGAAAGTTTCGCAGCTTATGGGCGTTTTGAATTTTCTGCAAAGCAAGTTCGAATTAATGGAACTGGAGATCGATGTCAGGAAAGGAGAAATCTCTAAAGCTGAGTATGAAGAAAAAATTATAGAAGCATTCAGGCAAATTGGTATTAGCATTGAAAGTGATTTTAAGGAATAGGTAATAATCGCTTCCAATACTATCCTTACTCCTTTGATGGTGAAGAATATCCTTAGGAAAAATGGCTATCCACCTGACAAGCAGGAGAAGGCAACAATCACAGTATTAGAACAGGGTAAGCAATTGGGATATGAGTGGGTGAATTAGTCCTATACTACAAATACTCTCATACAAAAACACAAAATAGATATAGCATTTGTTCTTTATAAATTTGAAATATAAAAGACAGAGGTACAAAAAATGAGAAAACCTGATATAATTATGAAAATTGAGGCTGCATGGAACGAGCTTTCGGAAACAATAGATGAACGGCAAAAAGGTCTAGACCAAGATTCATTGGCGAACAATCATTTTGTCATATGGGAAGAAGCAGATATTCCTTTTCAAATTGGACGTTTCTTGTTGAATAATCAAAAGAATGATAAATATGAATTTCACTTGGAAATGAATTTAACCACAAGGAATTTTGAAAGTTATTTATTCTCAGATAATGGAAGCTTAGAGGCGGTAAAAAAAGATCTCAAAGTAAAAAAATCACCTAGGGTAGATTTTCTCGTAGATGACAGATCTAATATTATATTTCCTGCAATAGGAGAGGCAAAATATTTCCGTTATTCTATCAAAAGTGTCTCTCGGGGCAAGAGGGATGCAATAAGTGACATCGATAAGGATCATAAAAGACTGCTTGCCTTTGTTAAAAATAAAATATGCAAATACGGCGTATACTTTGTTGTAGATCACTACTATCACAGAAAAGAAAAGGAAATTTGGAAGAAGATAAAAGCGAGGCTAAACAAAATCGAATCACATGAGATCTATGTCTTCACAAAAGAAGTATAAATCCTATTTACATTTCCAAGACATCACACTTTTGTCTTGGCATTACTATGAAAATGCTTTTGTCGTCATTGGTGGAGCCATATACCAATACGTTGTTCGAAATAATACAAAGAAGATTTCTACTATATGCCAAAATCTTTAAGGCATCCCATATTTCATGAAATGTTCAACGGACCTCGAACATTACTATCCGATCATAGTTTTAGGATATGCTGGGCAAGCATATAGCCTGATTATCCTTTACCTCTGGTTCAATTCTGATTTTTTTATCTTTCTACAAATGAATTATGCCATATTATTTTTCTGATCAGTAAAACCTTCAACCAACTTATAAAAATAAGGACACTTTCTAGTTTCATAACTTTCAGAGTGTTTCTTGAACATTATTGCACCTTCCCGAATAGCGTTTTTTTTTCTCTTTCTTTATTATTCCTAAACTGCATTTCCATATTCTCAGCCTGCTTTTGAACTTCCATCACATTATTTTTTATTATCCCAATTCCAGACTTTCTAAATGTTACAATCCCCCCGATTACTTCATCACCCTGATCCATTTGCCTTAAAACAAGATTGAGACCTTCATTGATTTTCTTCAGTCGATTAACAGGATTCATTTCCTTTATTATATCAACTTCCTTTTTGATCTGCTCTTTCTCTTTATCAATCTGCTCTTTTATTTTCTTTCTCTGTTCATCTAGATAATCAGGGGATAAGAAGTCATTAGAAGATAGATAGGTCTTCAAATCATTTATCTCCTTACTCAACGTTTTCAGATTTTCTTTCTGATCCACACTTATGATTATGGATATATCTGGATTAAAGGGATGTTCTTTTTGAGATTGTTGTGCCTTATTTTCCAGAGTATATATTATCAGCTTGATCCTGTATAGAAGCCCATTTATTTTTTCCAGACCGGGATCTGATCTTATATTCGCAGATTTCTTACTCATGTCTTGCAGTTCTGTTTTGATCTTTTGGAGCTGGTCATAGACCTCATCATATTCCTTTTCATTCTCCTTTATTTCCTCTTTCAACCGATCAATATCAATGCTGTATTTGTTATAGTCATTCCTTATCTGTTCCAGGTTGTCTTTTATTTCTGAAATCTGATACAGTTCTGAAAGGTTATCAGCAACATCTTTCAGATAAAGTGAATTTTCAGGATCACACAGTTCTTTTATGAACTCCTGATTTTCCCTGTATTTTTTGAATATGAACCTAGAAGCCTTTGGATTGATCTTCAGATAATCATATATTTCCTCATTGTCTGCCTTTGTAGTCATTAAGAAGGATGGATTAGAAACTTTATTTTTATCTAGATTCTCATTCCCAAACTCTGTTTTGGCCTCTTCAGAATTTTTATAGGTTCTTATGATATATTCCACAAACTCAGAACGATCCATCTTACCTTAATCTTTATTTTTATTTCTATGATCATTATGATTTATCGTGTTTTTTAGGATGTACTGTTTTATTTCTTCAGACATACTAAAAGACATGACACTTTTCTTTATCATGACATATTCTCCGACTCGCATACAACAATAGTATTCAATTTAGATAAATAAAGTTTTATAATTAATAGGTCAAAAACCATAAAAATTCCGAATTGCGCAACTTATTATAATAACGCCTAATAGGTCATAATAATACCTTATTAAGAAACTTAATAGGAAAAAAGATCAATGAAATAAAGGATTTAGAGAATATTTTATTCAGGGTTAATAGGAAATCCAAAAAAAACATGTCTGAAAATTTTTGCCTATATACTACGTAATGAGAGGCGCCCATACATGAGGTCAGACTTTCGATTTCCAAAGTATGAATGAATGGCATAACCGTGAAATATTGATTTAGCCTACATAATTTGATTATTTGTATAATATTCATTAGGGATTGGTTTTTGGTTTTCAGACTTTAAAATTAAAAGTCTGAAAGGTTGAGTGTTTGTATTTTATCTGTGATTAATTTAAAAAAGATTTTAGACTGTTGGATATTTACATGGTAAATTAACCATGCGTATTGATCCATCGGCATTTTGGAATAGGTTTGATAGATTTGTTTTTGGATTATCGCAGATATTCCAGAATACCTATAGAATAGGTTCATTATTAGAATTAGTGTATTATTTTGTTCATTATTCTAATTACTCATCATAAATAAAGGCAATCTGACGATTTAAAAACTCAAAGGATTAAAACGATGAAGATAGATAAAAAAATTTATGTATTACATTTGACTTACAACTTTGCCACTAGGAGGGCATTTAGTTACCCATCTGGGAAATGTAATACTTTCCTGCCTAGCGGTTTCTTTTTAATGGTTTACATTAGTTTATGATTTTAAGGCCGTGGGATTTCCCTTTACTGTGGTCGAACTTATTCATTATCACACTGAAAACCCTATTATCATTATTTTCATAGTTTCTCTTAAGAGCATATGATACAAAATCTGCTATTTGAATCCCGATTGCTGTTTCCGACGGTGTGAAGAATATTGTATCGATAATTCTGCTCAGTGTTAAATAAGTAGTACCTTGTTGTTTAAAATATTCATAAGTAGTACGAATAGAATTATCAAAATTTTCGGTGCTGGCATCTGATACTATCATACCAAGAGTCTTATGACGCTGTAGATAAAGATGATATCTGTTTATTATCTCTTCCAAGGATTTGTTGACAATCGTGTTTGGAGGACCATAGCCTCGTCTTGCATATTCAACCTTATCGATTGCAACACCAAATAGAGTAATATGTGCCTGTGATATAAAGGCGGATAGATCATCAGCAAGCTGTATGTGGTCAATCTTATCGAATGGTGCTCTACCAGTCATGAGATCCTTACTGTGAATTTCAGGAAAAGGGAGCGTTTTGAAGTACTTACTTTCTATTGAACGAATATCTTCCGTTATAAACTTCCAATCTTTATAACTCATGCAAACGCCACCAAGAATGTAGTATCTTGTATTCTTTCCCGTATAAGTACCTGGATCTCCAGAAGCATCAATATAAAGGATTTGCATAAAGTGGATATATACCTTAAAATAAAATACTTTACCTATTCCTACAACAAATCAAACAAGGGTAAACAATTCCGTTATGTTGGAAATACTAATTGATTTGTAAAGGCAGAAAACAAAAGTTGCAAATACAACTCGAGTAGTAATTACAAAATTGATGTTGACATGAATAGGAGCCAGGAATTAAAAACGTCTTAGTAAAATATCATTAAGCATATTAAAACTAAGATTCTGGTTATGCTCGAAATGTATTTGTTAAAATTCAAAACGTGTAAGTATTCAGTAATAATAAGCGTATATGATAGATATTAGCTTGCCATTGAAAAGAGGAATCATAAACTATCCGGGAGATGCAGATTATGAAGAATTTGAATATTTTACTCACGAATTAAATCATGTTCATATAATGAGAGTTTTGATGGAAACTCATTCAGGAACGCATTTTGATGCTCCATATCATATGATTCCAGATGGAAAGAAAGCAAATGAAATCCCCCTTGAAAATTTCTTTGGTCAGGCGAACGTTGTTGAGGTAGATGGAGATGTCATTGGACCTGAACATATTCCTGATAACCCAACCGAAATAATCCTTTTCAAGACAAAGAATTCAAATCTGTATGATTCATTTCACACAGATTTTACATATTTGAGTCTTGACGCTGCAAAAAAGATCGCCACAAAGAAGATAAATCTTGTTGGAATAGATTACCTATCGATCGAAAAATTTGGCTCTCCAGATCCAATTGTTCATAAAACTCTTATGAGCAAGAACATAATTATTTTGGAGGGGATAATGCTGAAAAATGTTCAACCTGGCATGTACGAATTCATATGTTTGCCGTTGAATATGAGTCAGGATGGGGCCCCCTGCCGCGCAGTTTTAAAAACGAACAAAGATTAAGCATTAAATACAATATGGCAATGAATATATATACCTCATCATTATTAAGTGTTGATGGATAATTTCAAGTTGGCAAATTTTTTATTTGGGAACAATGAGATAAATACTAAAAATTGGAAGGTCAATAACCTGATTATCAAGGGCTCTATAGCCTCAATAGTTGGCTTATTACTTATTCTGGATAATTTTTTTATATTAACCTCATTTCTGAATTATAATTCACAAATTGGTATTTTAGCTCTTGAAAATATAGCTATCTATTATCCGTTGAGAGCTGTAATGCTCATTATTGGGTTTCTGGTAAGTGTGGTCGGTTTCCATTTGTATGATTCGGCATTAAAGGAATCTCTCGAAAAGATAGTCTTATTGAAAAGATCAGCGCTATATTTGTTCATTGGTGTTATAATATTTATCATGTTTGTTATAATAGTTAAAAATAATCTATTTTTATCCGGAGTATGCAACGAACAACCTGGATGCCAGGCATATATTCCCAGTTCTCAATTAATATATATGACGTTGCTCTATTTTATTAGTATTCTTTTTATGGTACTATCAAGTATCATTTTGGCCCTCAATTTATTCAGTGTGTCAAAGAAGACCGGTATTGGAATTATTGGTATCGCATCACCACTCTTTATCGTTC
>JAJZYV010000366.1 GCA_021797955.1 Thermoplasmata archaeon | reverse complement strand
ACTTTAATATAAATTCCGTCAATCGAATAATTCTAATTTCAGTATCAGTGGTTTATTCACTCGGTGTCTTTTATGCATCTATTTACCACTCAGAATTACAAAAGGAGTCTGCGTTTAAGCTCCACTTCAGCCTAATGCATATATTTGTCTTCACGATGTATTTTTCCCTCTTAATTAACAACTATGGTCTGATGTGGATAGGGATTGAAGCAACAACTGCATCAAGTGCCCTCCTTTTAATTATTGAGGGTGGAAAAACGCAAATTGAGGCTGCATGGAGATATGCAATAATAGTCTCAGCCGGGTTAACCTTAGCCATTCTACCCATAATCCTTATTTACCTCAGTTATGGCACACTTACTGCCTCCACAATAATCAGTGAGGGGCATTCCCCAGAATTACTGCTCTCTGTTGCAGGAGTCATCTCACTGGTTGGTTTTGGAACTAAGATTGGAATATTCCCGATGCATACATGGCTCCCCGATGCTCATGGCGAGGCACCATCGGAGATAAGTGCTATGTTTTCCGGAATTTTACTCCCGGTTGCCTCATACGTTCTTTACCGCTTTTATGAAGCAACATTTTCATTGGTAGTAACAAGAGTGTACATCATATTCATCATGGCAACGATCGTATTCGTTGCAATGGTTATGCCATCACAGAGGAACATCAAGAGAATGTTTGCATATTCAACCATGGAAAACATGGCTATAATTACCTTAGGTTTGATTTCAGGTGGTATAGCCCTAATTGGGGCCCTGCTCATAATTATCACTCACGCATTTGCGAAGAGTGGAGCATTCTTCTCTTCTGGAAATATTTTCAAAAATTACGGGACAAAGGACATGAATGCCATAAGAGGGTTAAGAGACAAAATGCCAGGGACGGCCGCTGCACTTATTGTGTCTTCATTAATGGTTTCAGGAACTCCCCCTTTCACTATATTTGTGGGTGAGTTACTCATAATTTACAGTTTGATTTTAACAAACAACTTGCCATCAATTATTATTATTGTGATATGTTTGTTTATAATTTCCATCTCAATGATGAACAAAGTAACGGGAATGGTTTTTGATGGCAATTCAAGTGTTTCAATAAAAAAAGAAGTCAATAACTCACAACTTGCCATAACTATTGTCTCGGTTGCACTCGCCATTTCAATTATTTTTGTATATCTGGGAGGTGTTATATGAGCGGTTCTCCAACCACATTAGGTTACTTCAAGAGTGGAGATCAATTTTATTCAATCAGGGAATCTGAAGATTGTGCGAAGGAGACATGCTTGGATGAACTTGAAAAATTAAATCAATGGAATGCATTAAAGGGAGAATACACACACCCATCATCTGGAGAAAATGTGTTTCCTTTTAATTATGGTCCAAGTTCAGGAGGCATGATCGAAAGTATAGATTTTAAGATTTACACATACGGAGAAAGAATTCTGAGTATGGACGCTCTCCCTATGTATAAGAAAAGAAATATAAAAATTTCAGGAAATACATTTGGAGAAGGACTGCTTAAAATAGAAAGGATGAATGGTTTTCATTCTTTTTCCTACAGTACTCTCCTCTGCAGGGCAATAGAATTCGAGAGCAGTATCCAGTTAGATCCAAGTGTGATAAAAACGAGAGTGTGGCTATTAGAAATGGAAAGAATAACTTCACACATTTTTAAAATAGCAAGACTCTGTGATGCTGCATCCCAAAACATAGCAGCTTACTGGCTTTTAAATTTGAGAGAAAGAATGCAAAGGTTATTTGCTACTTACGCGGGGCACAGATATTTGTTTGGGGTAAACAAAATTGGTGGAATTTCCAGAAAAATAGATCTTGCAAAGATGAAAGGAGACGTTGAAAAAATAGTAAACGAATTCCAAGATCTTGTTCAGGGCCTATATTCATCAAGAATTTTCATAGACAGACTGGATAAGACCTGTGAGACAAGAGTGGATTTTGCAAGAGGGCCAGTAATGAGGGCAACAAAGAAAGATTACGACTTCAGGTATATTGATCCGTATTATTCTGGAATAAATTTCAAGCATTCTACAGAATCCGGATCAGACTCTCTTGCCAGGCTTTTAGTTTTAGTATCAGAAATAGAATCTTCATTAGATATAATAAAAGGTGAGGGGGAATTTAATTTTGATGTTTGGAAAAAGGATGATCTCAAGGGTCCAGCCGTTTATTCAATAGAAACTCCTTCCGGAGATGCAAATTTGTGCCTGAAGACAAAAGACAGTCATATAGATGAAATCCATCTTTTCACACCATCACAACTGAATTTGGAGGCATTTTGCAGGGGAATTGTTGGTAATGTGAAGACTGATATACCGTTTTCATACGAGAGTTTTGGTATCTGGGTCAGTGAATTGGGGGGTGTAAAATGAGAATCTGGCCAATTGATTCAATAAAGAAAGGGATTATCACTACGAAATTTCCGAAGGGTAAGAATGAAACTGTATCTCCATGGAGCACTCTTCCCATAAGAAGAGAATCCGACACAGAACAGGCAGATTGCCCAACAAATGCAATTCTTAACGGTTTAGTAAATCTTGAAAGCTGCATATCCTGTGGCCTTTGCGATCCAGAGTTTACACCGTCACTTAGAACCGATAATTACAAGGTATACCGGAAGGAAAAAGTTATCAGGAAATCGCTTAAGATCTATATGATCGATTCAGGAACATGTGGTGCCTGCAACACTGAGCTAATGGCAATTGCCAATCCAAATTACGACAGTTCCCGACTTGGCATATTCTTT
>JAJZYV010000365.1 GCA_021797955.1 Thermoplasmata archaeon | reverse complement strand
CATATCGCTCTTCTTCACTCTTCTTACTGCATAGATTCCTTCTTTTGCAAGATAATGCTGAGCAAGATCATCTATCCCTTTCTGGGTTATCAGAACATTTGCCCCTGAATCCTTTACTTTCTTTACCATTTCCTTGAGTAGAGATTCCTCCTGTGAAAGGAATTTCTGAATCATTGATGGGTCATCTATCCTAATGTTTGTGTCGAATTCAGGTTTTTTGATTTCCAATGCTGCATTTAGCAATGCAATTTTTGCTTTTTTAACTGTGTCAGGCATACCAGGATGAACCTTTTCCTTATCTACAATTATTCCTGAGATAAGTTCACTGTCCTCAATATCTCCACCCTGTTTCTTGACTATCTGAACATTGTCCAGATCGACTGAATATCCTGTTTCAGTTTTCTCTGCAACTGCCTTTATTGCTTCATATGATATCTCGCCAAGTTTGTCTCTGCTCCCAGATGCGGATTTACTGCTCAGCGAAGTTTGAGCCATTTTGACAAGTAGAGCCTTGTCATTGATTGTAACAGGTTTGGACATCTGATCCAGAATTTCCTTGGCCTTCTCCGCTCCCATTCTGTAACCTTCTGCTATAACGGTTGGATGAACCTCCTGATTTATCAATCCCTCAGCTTCCTGAAGAAGTGCTCCAGAGATTATGACTGCCGTTGTTGTTCCATCGCCAACAAAAGAGTCTTGAGTTTTAGAAACCTCAACCATCATCTTGGCAGCAGGGTGTTCTACATCCATTTCCTTTAGAATTGTTACACCATCATTAGTTATAACAATATCACCGAGGGAATCAACAAGCATCTTGTCCATTCCCCTTGGGCCAAGGCTTGATCTTACTGCTGCTGCAATGCTCTTTGCTGCTTCTATATTTCCTTTCATGGCATCTTTGCCAGTTTCTCTTTTAGCTCCTTCTTTTAATATGAATATTGGTTGTCCGCCTATCATAACTATCAGCTAAGTAAAAATAAACTTCTATATAAGCTTTTATATTGACAATACGATATTAGATATGCATGTCCTTATGTTTTATAGATAGTTTTAAATTACGAGAATCAAAAACTTAAATTAAAAACTCTTGAAAAAAGGGTAAAATTTCTACGAGATAGCAGCTATGGCTCCATAAATAGATTATATATACTCTTTTATGATTGTTGAATATGGTTGAAACAAAGGAAATGAAAATTGAAGGGAAGACCTTTACTTATCTGAAGATGGATATGGAAAAGGCTCCTCTTGTTCTTATCAAGGGAAAAATCGGTTACGTAATGTGTGGGTATCTCAATATGGAGACTGCAGATAAGTTAGGCGATACTGCCATAAGAGTAAAAGGAGTAAAAGATGCCGAATCAATACTATCATCCAATGTAGAGGCAGTTTCAATGAAAGCAAAAGCCTTGGGTATAGAAGTGGGAATGCCAGTTAAATCCATAATATCTAAACTATAATCCCCTATTTCAATAAATTGGCTCCATCGATAACGTTAATTTTCCATTTAATAATTAGATATATTGTGATTAGAACGTCCTTAATGATGATGCCCATATGAGTGAGGAGAAAACTGAAAGAAACGCCTCCGTTGTACTGGCCTTTCATAATAATGAATTCATTCTTTTAAAAAGAAAGAAAAGAGATAGCGATCCATGGTCAGGAGATTATTGCCTCCCAGGAGGTTTTTCCAGACACGGAGAAACGCTCATTGAAACAGCAAAGAGGGAGTTTGAAGAGGAAACAGGAATAAGTTCATCATATTTGGAATATATTCAATCGATGAAGGATTTTGAGCCAATGAAGAGTGCAGGTGTTAAAGTGTATCCGTTCGTTTTTTCCATGAAAGAGAAGAAAGATCTGCGAATCGGCGATGAAATTGAATGGGGATGTTTTGAAGATATAGGATCATTTAAATTAGAAAAAGACAATTTAAGAGGGGAAGCGTTCATAAAAGGCAACATAATAATTTGGGGGCTAACATTTAGAATCCTCAATAAATTTTTTTCTGATAATTACTTATTCTATCATAGCAAACATGAATGAAAGATAACCTATTTTGTTATTCATCTCACTATTCTGGTGCCAAGAGGTGAGGTCGAAATTCTTGTTACAAATGTTGATATCTTAGTCATTTCCATCTGGATAGAAGTTAGTTTATCTGGTTCTGCCATAATGAGCACAAAACCTTGATTTCCGCCACCAAGTAGTCTTGCAGCCTTTGCACCCATGGACATTGATCTGGAGATGATCGATTCAATTTTTTCTGAAGAAACATTTTTTCCAAGGTTTTTTTTCACATTCCATCCCTGATTTATAAGGTTATAGAATAGAGGAAAATTATTTTGGATCAATGCAATATGCATTTCCTCTGCAATATTTTTCATTTGTATTAGTCTCTTGATTGTATCCTGATCTCCTGTCTTTGATTTTGAAACCTGATCGCCTAATATTGCACTGCTTTCCCTTGTTCTTCCAGAATATACAAGGAGCATCCTTTCATCAATATATTCACTTATGGATTTTTCCTTAAAATATTCTGTTCTTATCTCATTTCCTTTGAACTTCATAAATTTGAGTCCGCCAACTGAAATTGCATACGGGTCCTGTTTTCCCAAGGTTATACCAAAAAAATCCCTCTCTCTTCCATAGGCCTCCTCAGCGAGTTCCATATTAGTTATTTCCTCTCCTCTCAATTCGTGAATTATCTTTAACAGCGCAGTTATGAGGGCAGATGAAGACCCCAATCCTGAACCCGGTGGAACC
>JAJZYV010000364.1 GCA_021797955.1 Thermoplasmata archaeon | reverse complement strand
GGTTACATACCTGAAGGTCATACTGTCGAAACAGCTGAAGAATTCAGGAAATCAAATCCTGAACAGTACAGGAAAGAAGTATATGAGTCAATAGTGAAGGAAACTAAGGCAATTCTGGAATTCAAGAAGATGGGGTCAAAGGTCTTTGATTATGGAAATAATCTGAGAACAAGAGCGAAGGAGGGGGGCCTCAACAATGCATTTGAAATACCCGGGTATGTGCCTGCATATATCAGGGATCTCTTCAGTATTGGTTCAGGACCATTCAGATGGGTTGCTCTCTCAGGGGAAAAAGATGATATCTTTGCAATTGACGAGGCGATAAAATATCACCTAGGATATGATGAACATCTTGTAAAATGGCTTAATCTGGCAAAGGAAAAGGTAAAATTCCAGGGACTGCCAGCAAGAATATGCTATGCGTCATATGGTCAGAGGGAAAAAATTGGTCTTATAATTAATGATATGGTCAGGGACGGTAAGGTCAAAGCACCTGTGGCAATAGGCAGGGACCATCATGACACGGGTTCTGTGGCTTCACCATTCAGGGAGACAGAAAATATGAAGGATGGCAGTGATGCCATTGCAGACTGGCCCATTATAAACGCATTACTCAATGCAATATCAGGTGCAACTTGGGTCTCTGTGCACCACGGCGGAGGTACCGGCATTGGTAACTCAATACACTCCGGCTTCGTTTTAGTAGCAGACGGTTCAAAGGAAGCAGAGGAGAAGATCAAGAGAGTTCTGAATGCAGATCCGGGATTGGGTGTAATCAGGCACGCAGATGCCGGTTATGACAAATCAAAGGAACTTATCGCCAAGGGTGTTAAATTCAAAAGACCTTATTTTAAGTGAAGGATTGAAATCTTATCTCAATCCATAAATCAAAATTTTTTGAAATATTTCCTGAATCATAGTAGCCATAAGCCAAATTTTTTGAACATAAATATTAATGAAAGCTTAATTAGAAAATTGCTGATATGGTCATATGGGAGTTAAGGCAATTTTAATGGCTGGAGGGAAAGGTACAAGACTAAGGCCAATTACATATTCAATTCCGAAACCACTGGTCCCAATTGCAGGAAGACCATGTATAGGATATTCTCTTGATGCTTATAGAAGGGCAGGAATAAATGATGTTATTATAACAACCGGATATAAGTTTGAATCCCTTATTACCGGAGTTCTTGAATATAAAGATCTGGAGCAGAACATATTATTCTCTGTGGAAAAGGAACCTGCAGGAACTGCAGGGGGGATAAAACTTGTTTCCAGGTTTATAGATGATACCTTTATCGTTGGAAGCGGCGATATTCTTGCAGATTTTGATATAAAGGAAATATTGGAATTTCATAAAAAAAAGAAATCAAAAATTACCATAGTTTTGTCGGAGGTTGAAGATCCTTCACAAATGGGTATAGTTGAATTGAACAATGGAAGGATAACAAAATTTCTTGAAAAGCCCTCCAAGGAGGAAATATTCTCAAATCAGGTCAATGCTGGAATATATGTAATTGAACCGGAGATATTAGACGAAATACCTGAAGGAGTGCAGTTCGACTTCTCCAAAGATCTGTTCCCAAAACTTATGAGAAAGGGTATAGAAATATTCGGATACAAGGGAAACGGAACATGGCTGGACACAGGAAGACCAAGGGACATGATAAAGGCGAACCAGATAATGGTTGAGAAATATGGCAAAAATGTAAATTCACCCAATATGAAAGGAACATTCATAATAAAAAATGCAGATGAAATGAGAGGAATCACTCTGGAAGGACCTACATTTATTTCAGAGAAAGTGAAAATAGGCGAAGGCAGTTCGATAAAGGGTTCAGCCATTTATAGCAATGTTGAGATTGGCAACAATGTTGAGATTGAGGATTCAATAATAATGGACTGCTCCAAGGTAAGATCCGGTTCCAAGGTAATTAAATCAGTTCTAATGAGAAACACCTCAATAGGTTCGGATTGCGTTGTTCAGGAAAGCGTTATATCACCGGATTTAAGTCTTCAAAACGGATCCAGAGTCTATAACGTCGCATTATCATCTGATCAAACAGTGAACGACAGTTAAACATTAAACAAAAGAGTTTGGAATAAAATATAAATTTGGTCTAAAGAAAGCCGGCCTTTTGAAGAATAAGAAGGTCTTCCGTGGTCAACTGTTCACCATTTTTGAATTTATCAAACAGGGTGACAGCTTTCTCTTGCAGTTCTCCTTCCTTTTCTTTCTTTCTAGAAGCCTTTGCCTTGGTTTTTATAGTTCCTAAAACCTTTTCAAGATCCTTTAATTCGTTCTTTGCCTTAACAAAAGCATCGTGTTCCTTTTCGGATTCTTTATTGTATTTTATAAACAGCTCATGAAATTCATCAGCTTTTTTTCTGGTCTCATCAAGTTCCTGAAGAGATGTATTTATCTCATCACTTATCTGGTTAATTTGGTTTGATATTCCTTCGATTTCTTTTTTGAAATCATCTACGGTTTTTCTTTCTGCTGTTAATTTGTCAGTGACTCCTCTAATGGTCTCGTTTTCCTTGAGTTCATCCTCTCTAGCAGCTTTTAATTTTTTTAATTCGTTAGTGAGTCTTCTAATTTCTCTTACAACCTTCTGCTCTTCCTCCTTCTTCATCTGGGTTGTCTGCTGTCTTAACTCAAGTTTCTGGAGTTCTCTCTCTTTCATTCTCAAGTCTTTAGGGTCTATTCCCTGAGTTTTTATGGAATCCCTTATCTTTCTGTATTCTTTTCTTGTTTCAGAGAGA
>JAJZYV010000363.1 GCA_021797955.1 Thermoplasmata archaeon | reverse complement strand
TCTCTCTAATTTCTGAGGAAACTTCAGCATTTTGACAGTCCTCTTCTATCAAGATTTTAGTGTTTGAGAAATCAAGCTAAGTTTTTTGGAGTTTTAAAGTGCATAAATTATGAAGTATCAAGCAGATTACGTGCGACGTGGAAAGGGATTTAGTTATCGAGCAAAGTCAGGTTTCATGGGAAACCATAACTTTGTTACTTTGTTAGATTCTGGTTATAGTGTTAATGTAATTTATAACATTGAAAAACTGGTCCATTCGGGCAAAATGCCATCTTATGAAAATAAGAAACCGAAATAGATGATAAACATAAGACAAAGGAAGACCTAGATCAAGGGTTTTCAAGGGATTAATTATATATTACATCTTGCTGGTGCTGTTGGTATCAGCCAAATCTTTCGAAGGCGGGGAAAAACACAGTTGTGAATATGGGCATAACTGCAGCAATTTTTTAATTACTTCTAAGAGGCAAATCTATATAAAAAAATGTAGAAAAATGGTCCTCTCAAACATTCTCTGGGTAAACTCAATCCTCCAGCTACCAGATAGATGATCGTGTTTCTGTTCTGTGATAGTGCCGGTCAATATCCGGCATCTTTGACCTGGATGCCCATGATATTTATTTCTTTAGATATGAATCAGCAAAGCCAACATTAAGGTGCTATAATCTCTGAAGTTAAAACTTTAAATGATACGCACGTGATGTCTGGAGATCACGGGATTTCACAGAAATGCGGCGAACCTGTTCCCGTCATTTAGATAAAAGGAATTTTTTGGCCAGTCATACATTGTTTGCTTGAGAATCTTAGTGACCCCGGGCCCTTTTCTTCTTATCCTGCCAAGTGTATCATTCATCATCTTTATGACTTAAAATTGACCAAGGACTTTGGAGAAATCAGGGAAATATTCCCGAGTGCCTGATATGTATGATGGATCGATATCAATGGTAATATCTTCTATTGTTGCGGAATCTAAGAAATGAGGTTTCATTGCGTATTTTCTAAACACATCAGATTCCTTGCTCTGTTCGATATGTATGACCATGCGGTTATTTATGTTGTAAAACAGAGTTACGTATACATGATGCTTATCCATTGATAATTCATCAATACCTAGCACTGAAAGGTTGGAGAGATCCCGTTCCTTTCTTACCTCATCAACATAATGTTTGAGGATACTCCACACAAAATCGTGGTTTATTCCGACGATACTCGCTACAGTAGATATCGACATCTCCCTCCCCATCTCCACAATCATTGCCTCAAAGTAAAATAAGAAACCTGACCTTTTCAGGGCGTATGGAAGATCAACGGTTCTCTTTCCATGTTCAGGTGCCTCTATGTACTATCTCCGGTGTAGTAAACGCCATAAAGTATATCACAGACACGGAATGGGAATTTTGATCCTCTTGAGAAGTCCATGAAGATATCCACTCTTTTTTCCTGGTGGTCAAACTTCATTTCCTCGATGATCCACGGCTCCTCTAACCCAGTAGTTTCCCGAATAGTTCCTTGGAATCCACAGAATGTAAATAAATGATGGTTTATAATTTCCCCTCCAAAGAAGTTAAAGAGATCCTTTTAAATCGAGTTAACATTGGTAAATGCAGATAAAATAAATATTATCTTACAACCACTTATTATATATTTTTTTTAAAAACAACATCAAATCAACGTTTAAGAGCAAATGCCACCTGATCACAAAGCCATCCATTGGACGAGACTTTAGATATCATATTGAAATCCCGTTCAAATGCTAGTTTATAGTCTACAAACGACCTAAATTCGGCAGTAACTTTGCTAAATTCATCGAATGCAACAAGGTCGTTTTTTTCTAAGAGAGGATCTAACTGAGTAAGAACATATAAAGTACTTGAATAGAGATCAGCATCGAGATGAACCACCATTCTATTCTTTTTCTCATAATCCTTGAGAAAAGGACGAAGTGTATCCTGAAAGCGGCCCTTTACAAGTTTTACCCTTTTGTCGCTAATATTTGGGATGTTTCCCTTTAAATCAAATTCCCCTTTTTTTATAGAGTAAGTCCAATCCTCCGGTAACCCAGTAAAAGTGTCAAACCCAAAAAATCTACTTTCCAAATGTAAATTTAGACCGCTCCATTCTCTAATTGAGTCTCCTTTGTAGACCCCAAACTCTAGATAATCAATTGGATTTTCTTTAACAATTTCCTTGCAAATATAATTAAAATGTTTAGACCTGCTATCGAATATTGGGCAATCTTTATTCTCATTAAAAAATTTTCTTAACTGTGGATTGAGGTTCAAGTTTTCAACAGCAAAACTATATTTTGGCCATAGTACAGGGCTAATCCTTTGTAATTTTTCAAATATAGTAGTCAATGTAGATTCACCTTTATTGTTTTCAGTAATTCAAGTCATTCTTTAATTTTACCTTCCATTCTTAAAATTTTGAATACAACATTAAGAATATTTTCGCCTAACTAAAATATATTGGGTTTGAAGCAGCAATTAGTGATAAATTCTTAACCGACGGGTTAAGTTATTTTAACTTTAACTTATTTAATCTCTGTAAGGAATTACTCTGATTAGAGAATCATTGCTTGAATCAGGTAACGATAAAAGTTGTCTATAATGATTGATTTTCTTATTTTTTTGTTATTTCTATCATTTCTGTAATAGCCCGTTCCAGATTGTATTGAGGCTTAAACTGAAGAACTTTGAAAGCCATACTCACATCTGCCTGAGTGAACATCTGGTAATTCTTGAAAGGATTCTTTACGTGCGTGATTCTGG
>JAJZYV010000362.1 GCA_021797955.1 Thermoplasmata archaeon | reverse complement strand
CCCTGAAGCGTTATCAAACCACGACATGGGATACATATTTGAGGAATTAATAAGAAAGTTCAGTGAGGAGAACAATGAGGAGGCTGGGGAGCACTTTACGCCCAGAGAGATAATCCGGCTCATGGTAAATATTCTCATGTCTGAAGATAAGGAAAGACTGTCTAAACCTGGCATAATAACAACAGTATATGATCCGGCATGCGGTACAGGAGGAATGCTCACAGTGGCAAAGGATCACATACTATCGGATATAAATTCAAACGCCAATGTCGAACTATTCGGACAGGAGATCAACGATGAAACATTTGCTGTGTGCAAATCGGACATGATAATAAAGGGTGAGAATCCTGACAACATTAAACCAGATTCAAGTTTCTCCCATGACGGTTTCCTTAACCAGAGTTTTGATTACATTCTTTCCAACCCTCCTTTCGGCAAGGACTGGCGACAGGATCAGAAATTCATAGAGGATGAACATGAAAGGGGATTCTCAGGAAGGTTCGGTGCAGGGTTACCCAGAATCGATGACGGCCAGTTCCTCTTCCTTCAACACATGATATCAAAGATACATCCCCTAGAATCTGGAGAGAGAACAAGGATAGCAATAGTCTTCAACGGTTCTCCCCTTTTCACGGGTGATGCTGGTTCCGGTGAATCAGAAATAAGAAGGTGGATAATAGAAAATGACTACCTTGATGCAATAATTGCAATGCCTGACCAGCTTTTTTACAATACAAACATAAACACTTATCTCTGGATACTCAACAGCAGGAAGGGTGACGCTAGAAGGGGGAAAGTTTCCCTCATAGATGCCCGAGACCTATTCGTGGTAATGAAAAAGAATCTGGGACAAAAGAGAAAGGAAATTTCCCATGACCAGATAAGCGAGATCACCGATCTGTATCTTCACAATATGGAAAACGGGAGGATCAAAATATTTGACAATTCTGATTTTGGATACAGGAAGATCACGGTAGACAGACCTCTGAGATTAAGGTTTGATGTAAACGAGGAAAATATTGCCAGGATCAGTGAGGAAAAGGTTTTCCAAGGCAAGAAAAATCAGGCTAAACTTATTGAACCCTCAGAAGAAACAGAACTCATCAAGAATGCCATCATGTCCCTGACTGGAAGGAAATTCACCTCAAGGGTTGAATTTGAGAAGGAACTTGAAACAATCCTGAAAGGAAATGGGGTAAGGATTTCAGCCACGCAGTGGAAATCAATCTTCAAGATATTCGGAACCAGAGACGACAATGCTGAAATTGTCAGGGATAAGAATGGGAACCCAGAACCTGATACTGAGTCAAGAGATTATGAAAACGTTCCGTTGAAGGAAGATATCAATAAATACTTTGAAAGAGAGGTAAAACCATTCGTTCCTGATGCATGGATAAACACCGATGTCAGAGACCAGAAGGATGGAAAGATCGGTAAAGTTGGATATGAAATTTCATTCAACCGTTACTTCTACAAATTTGTTTCACCAAGACCGCTGGAAGAAATTGATGCTGATCTTAAGAAACTCGGAAATGAGATCATAGACCTACTGGGAGAGATAACGGAATGAAGTACCAAAAGTATCCAGTATACAAAGACAGTGGAGTTGAGTGGATTGGAGAGATACCTGAACGTTGGAAACTAACAAAATTTAAAAGAGTCGCTAAGACTGAAAAAGGAAAATTAAATTCTACGTTAGTATACGGACCTCTTCTGGAAAATTACATTCCATATTTATCTATGGAATACCTGAGAAGCGGTGTTGATCCAATACAATGGGTACCTAAAGATGATACGTCCGTTATAGCTAACAAAGGCGATATTCTCTTGCTTTGGGATGGATCAAACGCTGGAGAGTTCTTAAACGCTAAGTATGGTGCAGTGTCTTCAACTATTGCATTAGTTAAACTCAAAAATATAAATAGAGGATTTTTTTTCTATTGGTGTAAGATTATAGAGAGTCAAATTCAAGAACTAACTGTTGGGATGGGCATTCCTCACGTGGATGGTAACATATTGAAAGATTTTATTACAATTTTACCATCAATAGATGAGCAATACATTCTGTCTAATTTTTTAGATAGCCAAACATCAAAAATAGACTCCCTCATTTCCAACCTCCAAAAAATGATAGAACTCCTCAAGGAGAAACGCCAGGCGTTAATAACACACGCCGTGACAAAGGGACTTGATCCCAACGTGCCCACGAAAGACAGTGGAGTTGAGTGGATCGGGGAGATACCATCTAGTTGGAACGTGGTTCAAACTAAATGGTTAATGTCATGTAACGATGAGGTTATCCCAGAAAACTCACCATCTAGTTTCGAACTAACATATGTTGAAATTTCCGATGTGGATTTCACAAGAGGAATTACTAATAGGGAATTGATGAGATTTGAAGATACGCCTTCCAGAGCAAGAAGAAAGGTTAGAGATGGTGACATAATAATTTCCACTGTAAGAACATATCTTAAAGCCATAGCAGAAATAAAAGCCCCAGATAATAATCTAGTTGTTTCAACAGGGTTCGCTGTACTTCGACCAAGAAAGGTATTGCAATCTTTCGCAAAGTATGCTTTATCCGCTAGCTACTTCATCGAGAAGGTTATTTCCGAATCATTTGGAGTTAGTTATCCTGCCATAACCGCAGATCGTCTTGTTTCGATCAAATTGGCAGTCCCAGATATAAAGACTCAGGAGAAAATTGCAGATTTACTTGATAAACAAACTATGAATATAGACTCCTTAGGCATCGTAATATAATAACATAGT
>JAJZYV010000361.1 GCA_021797955.1 Thermoplasmata archaeon | reverse complement strand
GAAAGTACTTGACCTGTTTACGGAAATCAGTGGATCACGACAGGAGACAAATTACATGAGCATAGGTGGAGTTTACCAGGACTTCAATGACAAGATAATTTATCTGATTAGAGAGTTCACCAAACAATTTCCCAAGAAATTGGAAGAAGTTTACAACCTTTTTGTAAAGAATGATGTATTCATTTCAAGAACAAAGAATATTGGAATACTTGAACCTGAAGTTGCCCTGCAATACGGAGTTACAGGACCTATGCTAAGGGCTTCAGGTGTACCGTATGATGTAAGGAAAGCTGAACCATATCTCGCTTATGACAGGGTAAATTTCGATATTCCAATTTCAAAGAGAAAGGACAATTTTGCAAGAGTTCTCGTCAGGTTTGAGGAGATGAGGCAATCCATTAAGATAATCAATCAGGCGCTGGACAAATTGCCGGACGGACCATATTTCAATCCAAAGTCAAGAAAATCGCTTATGGTCAGGTTACGTGGAGAGGGGGACGTATACGCCAGAACGGAATCACCAAAGGGAGAATTCGGGGTATATCTTGTTGGCGATGGAACTGTGAAACCCTATAGGGTGCATGTCAGAAGTCCTTCGTTCAAGAATTTGTCTGTGCTGCCGTATCTGGCAAGGGATGTTTTGATAGCTGATATGGTAGCCATTTCAGGAACCATTGATTTGGTTTTCGGAGAGGTGGACAGATGAATCTGCTTCTACGTATTGCAACAATATTATCATTTCTCGGGCATTATCCGTCATATATACTAGCATATCTGATAGAAACAATTATTGTTATTATATTCGCAACAGTAGTGGTCGCGGGAATGGTATACTTTTTCAGAAAATACATGGCAAGAGTCCAGATGAGAGTGGGACCAAACAGAGTTGGAAAGTTTGGGGTTCTACAGGTTATGGCAGATGGTTTAAAGTTGATACAGAAGGAATCCATAATGCCGAAGGGAAGAGATGACATGGCGTACAAATTGGCGCCCATACTGATCTTTTTTGGACTAATAATGGGATTCATTTTTATCCCTTACGGGCCACTTGCCTGGTTTGGGCAGCTTAATGTGTCTCATTCCGACGTGAGCCTTATTATAATTTTTGCCCTCATAGCCATAATGCCCATAGGGGAGATTCTTTCAGGAATAAGTTCAAATAACAAATATGCAGTTCTTGGAACTTTAAGAGGGATTGCAAAAGACATATCGTTCGAAATTCCCATGATGCTTTCAATACTCGCAGTGGTAATGATGGCTTCAGCAAAAGTTTCAGATCCTCTCGACATAAATGGAATTGTGGTAGCACAGTCAATTCCTTTTGCAATCCTTGAGCCGCTCGGTTTCTTCGTTTTTATCATTTCAATGGCAGCAAGAGCATCATACTCCCCATTCGATATGGGGGAAAGTGACAGCGAACTTGTAACAGGAAATACCACAGAGTACACTGGCCTCAGATTTGGGTTTTTTTATCTGGGTCTTTTTGGCACAATCTTCCTGGGATCAATGCTGATTAGCACCATTTATCTGGGAGGATACAACGGTCCATTTACAAGCTATTTTGGCTTCATTTGGCTGATGATAAAAACATTTGGGATTGTAGTCATCTCACTGACAATTTGGTTGTCAATGCCAAGGGTAAGGATTGATAAATTCATCAATTTTGGGTGGAAGTACCTTCTCCCAATTTCGTTCGTAAATCTTATTATAGTAGGGTTTCTGGTTTTAGGAGGGATAGCGTGATAGAAATAAAGGAAGTAGAAGAACCTAAAAGAATTCCAATTATCGGATCAATAGAAGGAATGTTTACCGTGTTTAAGCATCTATTCCAAAAACCTGTAACTGTCCAGTATCCGGAAAAGAGAGAAGTGCTTCCTGACAGATTCAGGTTTAGAATCTACCTAAGTACAGATGACTGCGTGGGATGCACACTTTGCGAACAGGTATGCCCAAATCTCTCAATTACTATGATGCCGTTAAACAAGGAAAATCAGAGGAATAAGAGAAAAATATATCCATCCGTAAATTTCGGAACCTGCACAGTGTGCAGAAATTGCGAAGAAATTTGCCCCACGGATGCAATTTATCTGAAGGAGATTTTTGAAACTGCCAGAACCAAGAATGATTTCCTGTACTCCCCACTGGAGCTGGAAAAACACGAAGAAGAGGTTAAAAGATGATCTTCACAATTATTACAGTAGTTTTTGCAGCCATTCTAATCCTTCTCGCTGTAGCATCCATTGAGCAAAAAAATATTGTCAGGAGCTTAATATTTCTGATGTCTTTCCTCTTTGTACTTTCCGCAGACTTTATTTATCTGGGCGCAACACTTATTGGTGCAATAGAGTTGCTTGTTTATGTGGGCGCAATAAGTGCTCTTCTTCTATTTACAATGATGATAACTGGAGGTAGAGAGTTTGAATAAGATACCGGCAATTATATCCGCGGTACTTTTTTTTCTGGTTATGGCAGTGGCCGTAATCAGCATATCTGGCAGTTACATTCCAACGCAACAGAACCTGACGCAAATTTCAACAGACCTGTTTAACACGTATCTTATCCCTTTTGAACTGCTGTCGGTTATCCTGGTGGCAGGCATAGTGGGAGTTTTCCATACAGCGGAGGATGATGAATAATGGAACAGTTTGTCGTTCAATTAGTTGCACTGGCACTATTCACAATCGGGCTATATGGAATCATGATTTCAAAGATCGGAATTAAGATGCTGGTGTCAGTAGAAATACTGCTTAACGGAGCAATTCTTAGCCTTGTTT
>JAJZYV010000360.1 GCA_021797955.1 Thermoplasmata archaeon | reverse complement strand
GTAAATTTTTCATAACAGATAATGAGTTGAAGGAATATTGCAAAAACTTTGACCTCGACTATGGGTATATCTGCAGATATTACCAGCGACGAGGTATATTTGTGAGAATCTTCAGAGGAATTTTTTATGTTAAATCAGCCGAGGAAGTTGATATGGGGCACATCAAATACAATCACCTAGAACTTGTGTCAAAGGGATTGGAACTTAAGGGTGTTACAAACTGGTATTTTGGCTTATACACTGCCCTTAAATTGAATGAAATGACTCATGAACACTTCACGACGGAAGAAGTCATAAGCTCTAAAATTCTGAGAACAGTACCGATTACAATAGCAGATCACAAGTTTCATTTTACTAAACTGAACCCAAAGCTTACATCTTTTGGTATCATTAAAAGAAGAACTAGGATTGGTTCCACTAATCTAAAGTACTCTGACCCGGAAAAGACGGTTCTCGATTTTGTATATTTATGGAAATATGAAGGTTTATCAGAAAATCGGATCAAGATGGCCATAAGGGAATGGACTGTCGGCTTAGATAAGAAAAAATTGATGAGATACACAGAAAAATATCCAAAAACTGTCAGAAAAATTTCTCTGGAGGAATTGTCATGAACGAGGATTTCATAAAGGAGGTAGCGCAGAGTATTCACTTCGGACAACCAGAGTTGATTGAGAAAGACTTGATTATACACCTATTGTTATCTAGATTGGCAGAGAATCCATTTTTTTACAATAACTTCCTATTCAAAGGCGGCACTTGCTTAGTAAAGTGTTATCTTGGATATTATAGATTCTCTGAGGATATAGATTTTACGTGGGAAAACCAATCTATTCTTTCAAGAACCTCTGCTTCAAAGCGGAAAAAAATCGTGTCTGGATTCATAGATAATCTTTTAAGTCTCGTAGGCAAAATTGCCAAGGAACAAGGTTTGATTTTCAAGCAGGACAAGAGCGATAGTGAATTCGTGCAGTTTGGTGGAAATGAAATGAGGTTGACTCTTAAAGTACATTATAACTCACAAGTCCTCCAGACCAGGTCTTTTGTAAAAATTCAAATCAACTTCACAGAAGAGATCTGTTTTCCTCCCAGACCTGAGGAGCATATGCAGACCTTGGTTTCTCAAATAAGTGAAGAGACAAAACTGTTGTTTCCTACTGACAGTAATTTGTTCGCTAACCCTATTAAGATTAAAAAGTACGACATAAATGAAATTGCAGCAGAGAAAGTGAGGGCGATTCTCACACGACAGGGGATCAAAGCACGAGATTATACTGATTTGTATATGATTAATAGAAAGTATAAGATAAAACTTGAATCACTATATGAACAAATTGCAAAAAAGATAAATTATGCCATCAGCAGAAACAAAAGATATATGGAGAGCATTACCGCAAAGAAAAAGGAATTAGAGACCGGAACTTTGTTTCAATGGGGCGATGAAAAAAATTCCTTTTGGTAGAACTCGATTCTAACGACTTTGATGAATACGTGTTAGACCTTGAGAAAGAACTCAGAAAGATTCTGAATATGAAGCACATCATTTCGCGTACATAGATTGAAGAAAAGGGGATGAGGTGCGTTAGATTCCCACTTCTATTGCTATTCAGAATTAGAGGATTTTGTAAATAATATTTACAGATCACTTTTTGGGCCAGCATTGGCCTGGCTAACCCATGTTGCCATGATGAGGATTAATTTCGAACGCTGCGTTTTTACCATTTCAATATCTCACCACTTTCAGTAAATTTCCTGCTGTGTGGAATAGACATATATTTATCAATAAATTCCGAGGCTGCTAAATTGCGGTCGAATAGGATAAGCCCACCATCGGCAATATCGAAAAATATAGGGATATCAAAGTCAACCTGTTCCTTGCCATAAATAAACGGGGAGAAATGTAGCGGAAGCTTGTTGTTGTGCAGCAGCGCAAAAAATTCTTTCTCTGTATTCCTGGAAGTTTTCTCCATGAAATCGAAAGTTTCTGAGTCTGCTTTCTTAACTAAGATGAATAGGTCAATGTCACTGTACTCATGATATATACCTTTGGCAACTGAACCAAACAATATTACACCTTGGACACTATCATTCTGTGAGATCTGTTTAATGAAATGCCTAATAGCATCCATTAAAATATTATCAATTAGGAGAGAGCCAAGAGGTCTACGAATTATCTCCTCCAATAATTCGCTGAACGTCACAGGTCTGCCCCTATCTCGACTTACAGTATTTTTCAGTTTCAGCAGTTTCGCATGAAATGTGTCTTCTACTGCAATGGTTTTCATATCAATACTAACATTATCTCTCTATAGAATTTTTCTATAATTCAATATTATAGAAGGGGTGGAACTTTTGCCACAATAATTATGTAAATCTTAGGGAGCAGACCAGCAGAGAAAACTTTTTTCCAAGTGAGTTAGACTCTAATAGTTATTAGATACTATGAAACACGTTACACTAGTTTTAATATACTTATTGTATAGATTGTTGACGTGCAAAATTACCCCTGAGACAATGTTTTAACAATTATGCAATTTATTTAGCGCTAATTTAGAAAGCGATTAGAACACACTATTAGAAACAATTTCATTATAACACTACCCTTAGAACATAATTTACATATTAATAGGTGGTTAACTCCAACAAATAATATAGTTTATGCTATCTGTGGTGTTTTTAGTCTGCACATATATGATGATTTCTCTGCAACGACAAAAAAGAGTGGTTAGAAACATTCAGAGTGGTAATCTAACATCTATTGCAGCTAAAAATAAAT
>JAJZYV010000359.1 GCA_021797955.1 Thermoplasmata archaeon | reverse complement strand
AATCAAAAATTTTAACAAGAGTTGTCCCTATTGAGCCGGGGAAAACCATTTTGCTTCCAGCTGCATTCGAACCTGCCACCCTTCCCATTTTATTGGAGACCTGTGCAAGAGGATGCCATGATGATTTTCCGGTAACTATGTCTCTGGAAGTTGCGCAATCACCTGCAGCATATATATGTTCAATATTTGTATGCATCTTTTCATCTGTCTTTATAAGCCCTGATTCTGTGAGATCGATGGTTGAATTTTTAAGAAAAGCCGTGTTTGGTTCAATTCCAGTAGCAAATATGACCAGCCCCGTCTTATGGGAACCTGACGTGGTAACAACTTTATAACCATCACTCTCTTTACTTACGTCAAGGACTTCGGAGTTCAGCTCTACATTTATCTTTTTCTTGAAATCGTCGAGCAAAGATTTTGATATATCTTTGCTTATCTTTGGAAAGAGTATGGAATGATGGGAAACCAACATCACTTCATGCCCTCCGTCTCTGAAAGAGGAGGCAAGTTCCATTCCGAGGACTCCGTCCCCCACAACGGTGATTCTCATTTTTTCATGAATTTTTGACTTAATTTCTATGCCACTGTCAAGAGATCTTATAGCTAGGACCCCTGAATTTTTAAACTTCTCATCGATCTTAGGATGCGCACCCACACATATGATCAAACGGTCAAATGTATCACGGGAACCGTCTGAAAAGGAGACAAAGTTCATCTCAGGATCAACAGATTGTATTAACACTCCCGTTTTTACCACGATACCTCTCTTTTCTGTAAACTCTTTAACAGGATAATGTATCAGTTTACCATAATCATCAAATTTACCGCCAAGATAGTATGGCAAGCCACACTCTGCATAAGACACAAAATTACCAGAGTCGTATACAATAACCTCAGAGGAAGGATCCACCCTTTTTGCTTTGGATGCTGCAGACATTCCAGCTGCACCACCTCCTATAATCAATATTTTCATGACTATGGATGCCTTATTCCTTCATATTATTGATCCATTCAATTACCTTGAAAGATTAATTAAGTTGTTTAAGCATATAAATCAGGAATTAATGATTAAGGCAATTTTATTCGACTGCGATGGGACTTTGGTGGATAGTGAGACTTTATCAGCATGCGCTACAGATCATGCATTCAAACATATATTGAAGAGACCTTTGACAGATGAGGAGAGTAAGGGCTTACTGGGTAGACCTGCAAACAAAATACTGGAAGAATGGTTTCAGGAAAAGGGAAAGGAGATATTTGAAGAGGCCACCAATCATTTCATTGAAACGATGAATGAAGTGAAACCATACGATGGAATTCAGGAAATGCTTCATCATTTGACCCAAAAACTTAGAATGGCCATAGTTTCTTCAAGCAGTAGAGAAATAGTAATTAGGATGCTCATAGCGACCAATCTTGCTGATTATTTTGAATTTATCGTTGGTCATGAAGATACGGATAGACATAAACCAGATCCGGAGCCTATTCTGGAAGCTATCAAAAAATTGAATATAAAACACAATGAGTGTATATATATTGGAGATCAACCGTATGACATAATGGCAGCCAGGGAAGCAGATGTTAAAGTAATTGGCGTCACATGGGGATCTGGAAATAGACGAATTTTAGAAGGTTATCGCCCAGACATGATCTTAGAAAATCCAAAAGAGCTTAAAAGGATCGATTTTGACAAATTTTAAGTATTAATAAAAGTAATCCTAAAAGACCAATAAAATAACATTAGCTTAACTTTGCATCTATTTATTTTGTTTCACTCAAAATTCGATATACATCCCGTTTTAATAAGCCGTCGATGTGAATGTCAGATTTCAGTATCTGATCCAGATAGAGTCTCCGTAGTCTCTTCCTAAGTTTTAGTCTCTTCATTTCTCTATTTTTGTTTTTGATCAATCAAAGTAGAATTTTGATATCTATTAACGCGACATCCTCTAATCTCTAAGGAAAGGAATTCACGTTTCAGCGTCCAGAATTACGGATGATCAAACTCAAATACCCATTGTGTCACTTAAGCAGTGCTTTCCCCCTACTTTTATGAATTATATCGATTTCACCTTGCTTTTTGTTTCTCTGTCTATTGAGGCATAGATATCGGATCCATTGCTGAGACCAAATGTTTTAGATTGGTATTTCCAATCAGAGAGGTTGAGAATTGACCTATTGTTACCCGATTTAGAAGATTCCTGCAATGTATATTACGGATCGAACAGGATGGTAAGTTTGCCATAACATTCTCCGTTGTAAGTTACATACTGGTTGATTCTGTTTGACGCTACATTGCTTATATATAATATCAATGTTCTCATTCAACATACAGTATAAAGTGCCGTATTCATCGCGCAAAAATGTTAAAAATAGTAATTAACATCGAATATTATTAACGTAAAAGAGAGATTATTTTCTCCTCCTTATCATTATAATTGCTACACTACCAACTGCAGCTGCTGAGACTCCTCCAGCGATACTGTAGAGGTCAACATTAGATAATCCAGATGACGAGATTGGTTTCTTTATAGTAGTGAAAGTGACAGTTTTCGATATGCCTGCACCTTTAACTAATATAGAACCTGATGATGGCATCACAGAATATCCTGATACGTTGGTAACGGTGTATGAATATGTTTCATTAGTAAGATCAATAGTGAAGGATGAACCCGCATCGATTGCTCCTGATGATGTTTGACCTGTTATGTTCACATACCAGAGATCACCTGTTGGTAATCCTGATTCTGAGAATGTAACTGAATATTTGTACAGTGA
>JAJZYV010000358.1 GCA_021797955.1 Thermoplasmata archaeon | reverse complement strand
ACTCGGATTTTGGAATTTTATTCAGATCTGTTGTGAATATGTATTTTCTGCAAATTCCGTGATAAAGATCAAGATATAGATATGCATCTTCTTTCATGGTTTCATCTGCGTTAATTATTAGTGTTATATCCCCTTCCCAATCCCTTGCCGAATCCCTGTAATCCGTGTTTGCATTTAGCTTTTCAAAATATGTATTTGCCCACTCTTCTGACGGAAATTTATACATACTCAATTAAAGTCCTATGGATAAATAAAGTTTTCACCATATGCTACGGCTACGACACTGAAATTAATATATTGTATTACCATATAACAATAAATTGACTACTAATGGGACTTATTCTATCATCGACAGAGGTTCTGAACTGAAAAGAACCTTTAATGTTAATATTTTGGTATCGACTTGGAGAAAAGTTGTAAGAGGTCAAATCAGGGACTTCCCATTAAAAGATTTATATGATCATTACGATTTAAATTATAATATCGAGGCGAGGGCAAGAACACTACAAAACGACATTATAAATGGAACATACAAACCTTCATTGCCGTTAATTTATCGGGCAGAAAAGAAGTTAGGTATTAGTAGACATATTGTTAATCCGGATCCAGTTGATTCTTTGGTACTGCAAGTTCTGACGAGTAAAATAAGAGATGCTATTTTAAGCAAACAACCATCAAAAAACGCATTTTACGCTAGAGATAAACAATATTTGGATGAGAGATTCAAACATTTCGATTATTATATGGCTTGGTCAACACAATGGAAAAAAATGCAAAAAACAGTTTATAATTTTAGTAAAGTCACAAATTTCTTAGTAATTACTGATCTAACAAACTTCTATGATAATATTGACTTATCGCAATTAAGAAGGATTATCTCTAGTCTGTCAATCAGCAGTGAAGTTCTCTTAGATATACTTTTCAGGTTGTTAGCTGATATTTCATGGCAACCATATTACCTACCATATTCAGGAAAGGGTCTGCCAACGATAAACCTTGAAGGCGTTAGACTTCTAGCGCATTCCGCTTTATTTGAAATAGATTCGAAACTTAATCATCTCTCGAAAGGAAATTTTGTTAGGTGGATGGACGATATTATGTTTGGAGTGGACACTAAAGAAGAAGGAATAAAAATACTCAGCATTATTTCTGAAACGCTTAACAGCAGAGGTCACAATTTTAATTTGTCGAAAACGAGAATACTGTCTTCCAAGAATGCAAGAAACGAATTACAATTTGATAATAATATAACTATGAATCGCTTTTTTAGAAAATTAAAGAATTGTGGTAAAAACGAAAAGTTGATGGAAGAGGTCAATTTATTTTTCTTAAATCATTTAAAGAATAATGGACAGAAATACTGGGATAAGATCACTAAAAGGATAATCACTTTTTATGGGAATGCAAAATACACAGGTTTTTTGACGCATATATCCGAATTATATTCAGAATACCCAGATTTACGTTCAAACATAATTATCTATCTAACTTCTGTTGGTTACAGCACTAAAAGTTCCAGCGTTGTCATGGAAATAGTCATGAAAAGCCCGCGATATGATGATCAGTCCTTATTTAGATTGGTAAAATTAACAACTGATTGGAAAATACCCAATAGAAATTCCCAAGCTACTAAATTCATAAAGGAATTTAGTGCTTATCTTAAAAGAATCTATAGATTAAATAAATCCCCATTCGACTTCTATTGTTTACTTTGGTTCTTGACAAAATATTCTTCTCAAAAAAAAATAAAGGATTTTATAACTTCAAACAGATATATATGGGAACGCCACCCTTTTTTGAGGCGGCAGGTAATAGCATCCTTAGCAAGAATTTACAGTTCATATCCGGATGAAATTATAGAGATTTTATCATCTCAAATATCCGGTAGTGATCAAAACACCATATTTCTTGCAAACCAAATTATTACCTTCTCAAATTTGAAAACATTAGATAAAAAAATATTGCCTTATCTTTTTAAAAAAAATAAGACAGAAGATTTGTATCCACTTCCGAAATTCTTGGTTCTTTGTTCGGTTTTGAACTCAAAAAGTATAAGTTCATTGCAATATATACCATCAAAAATTAAGCAGAACATATCAGATCCATATCTCTTAAAACATCTTAAAAAACAATTTAATATTGTGCTTTGATGTATTGGGTGATTTTATTTAGAATCTAAAGTTTTTCACCATTCAAGAAGTCTCAAACAGACATGAAAAAAGGAATTTTTTAAGACTCACACTAATCGTTTTGATTATCTTATTCATGAAAATTTCGACATAGAGTAAAGTTATTTAATACTCTTCTATGAAATCGGAACGTAATAACCAGAATTTTGCGTAAGCTTATGGAGGCTTTCCCTGACCAGATCATGGAAAAACAACTAGCTAAAATATTATATAAGATCATATTTGATGGTTCGAAGAATGTGTTTTCCAGTTCTGTAAACCCCATAAATTCTATTATGGTATCAATTCAATATTTCAACCCTTTCCAGTATTCAATGCTCATAATCGAAACAATGAATCATCTCATGATAATGCCAACTGCCCTTGCTCAATATATAAACGGATACGACTACATAATAGTAATGGCGGGTTCCATAATATCTCTGCTATCCGTTATTTATGTTTACTTGAGAATGATTGAAGATTCTTATTTTGAATAGAACTTACTTACCATATATTTACGAGAGAATCCAGAGCGCTTTTCCACTCTTCTTTGAATTTGCCCAGATCACTGATAGCGTTCATACCAGATTCTGTAAGTGTGTAAACAAATTTCTGTCTGTCTCC
>JAJZYV010000357.1 GCA_021797955.1 Thermoplasmata archaeon | reverse complement strand
CTTTAAGTTCGCCAGAGAAAAGGTTTACGGACAGGAATGCAACATTCATTCATTAAGGGCGGCCTTGAGTGAACTTCTCGTAAACATTCCTGTATACAGGACATACATTCCGGATAAGCACTCGTTCGAGATCTTGGAAAGAGCAATTGAAAACGCAAAAGAGAGTTCTGCAGAAGGCGATGCTCTTGACATTCTTAAACGCGTATTGCATGATAAAACCTCAACTGAAATTTTTAAAAGATTAGAGCAGTTCATGCCCGCTATAACCGCGAAATCCACTGAAGATAAGGCGTTCTTCCTTTATGTGCCACTGCTATCAATAAATGAAGTGGGATGCGACCCTGAATTATTTTCCGTGTCTCCTGAAGAGTTCCACCAATTTAATTTGGAACGATCTAAGGTTTCACCTAATTCCATAAATACTCTATCCACACACGATACCAAGTTGGGCGAGGATCTGCGGGCAAAGATCAATGTAATATCAGAGATCCCAGAGGCATGGGAAAAATACATACAGTCATGGAGTAGTTTTAATGTGAAATTCAAAATTAATGATTCCCCAAGCAAGAAGGATGAGTACTATTTTTATCAGATCCTTCTGGCACAAAATCCTTCAGAATGGGATTCAAAGTTCGAGGATCGAGTGTGTAACCAGATGTTAAAAATGGCCAGAGAATCTGGAACAAATACAGATTGGGATCAAAAGAATGAAACCTATGAGGAGACCTTGCTTAATTTCATACGTGCATCAATGAATGATACTAAATTCAGGGAAAGTTACATGGAATTCTACAACCGCGTCGCCCCATATGGTGCATTAAATTCTGTCGAGCAGAATTTACTTAAAATAACTTCACCGGGGGTACCAGATGTCTTCCAAGGCTCAGAACTGGCAAATAACTTCTTCACAGATCCAGACAACAGAATTGCAGCAAACTTTTCCTTGCTTTCGCGGGAGCTGGAATATGTCGTGGATCAGTACAGAAAAGGCAATTTCAATGCGTTTCTTGATAATTTGTCAAGTGGACGATTGAAACTCTTAACTTCTTATGTCTTGCTAAATTTCAGGAATAGGAGTAAAGTTTTCTCTGGCAAATACATACCTCTCCAGGTGCATGGAAAGCTTAAAAATAATATCATAGCTTTCAGCCGCGTCTACAAGAAAGAGACTATGATTGTCGTTGTACCTATCCGAACGGCTTTTTTGAATGGAGTCCTCCCGTTGTCAAATGTGTGGAAAGATACCAGACTGACACTGGGTGACAACAAACTTCACAAATTTATAGATGTGTTCACAAACGACGTCTACGAAGTAAAAAATTCTGTAAAAGTAGAGAACATAATGAGAACTTTCCCTTTCGCGGTCTTGACGGAGGGTGTTCTGAAGTGAACCATGGGTATGAGTTTATTGGAGATACCGTTACCGTTCATGTTTGGGCGCCCAATATTAAGGACATGGTGTTTTTGCGTGTTAGAGATGGTGCCAGATTTACAATGTACGATTCCTCGGATGGATTCAAGAGCGCTGACTTAAAACTATCTCCAGGTGACCGATATTACTTTCTCGCTGACGGTAAAAAAATACCAGATCCTGCTTCGAGATTTCAACCTGAGGGGATATATGGTCCAAGCGAGATAATAAAAAACGACCTTGAACGCATTAAAAAATGGAAAACATATGACCTGAAGGAAACCATAATTGAAGAAATCCATGTTGGAACGTATACAAGAGAAGGTACTTACGAATCCGCGGGGGAAATGGTTGATCATTTTGTAAATTTAGGAATAAATCACGTGGAATTAATGCCGTTGAACCAGACTTATGGAACTAGGAACTGGGGATATGACGGCGTCTTTCTTTTTGCTCCTAGTTATAGCTATGGTAGGCCTGAAGACTTGTGTAGATTTATCGACAAATTACATGAGAACGGCATAAATGTTATTCTAGACGTAGTTTACAATCACATAGGGCCACTTGGTAATATACTCGGAGTTGTTGGAGACTATTTCTCAAAATGGTACAATAATCCATGGGGTCAGGCACTTAATCTTGACGGACCTGGATCAGATGCAGTAAGATCGTTCATTTTGCAGAACGTGAAATACTGGATAGAAGAATATAAATTCGATGGCCTGAGGATAGATGCGACACATGCCATTTTCGATTCTTCCCCGAGTCACATACTGAAGGAAATTTCTATTCTAATAAAAGGCCTCGAGAATAGATTAGGAAGAAAAATAAAACTCATTGCCGAAGACGACAAGAACGACAATGCCCTCGTAAAGGAACTAAAGGACTGTGGTTACGGATTTGATGCAAGTTGGAATGGTGATTTCCACCACAGCATACATTCATTTCTGACTTATGAAAACAGTGGGTATTATGAGGATTATGGAAAGTTTACTGACATCACTGACTGCCTTGAAAATGGTTATCTCTATAATGGGAGATACTCGAAGTACCTGAAGAAGACAAGAGGAACATTATTCGAAGAAAACAGAAGAAAACTGGTGGTTTTCGATTCGAATCATGATCAAGTTGGAAACCGTGCGTTTGGAGAGAGACCGGTCAGTATAGTTGGCGATGAGAAAGCAAAGCTATTCGCAGCTTCCGTGCTTCTCTCCCCCTTTACACCTATGCTTTTCATGGGAGAAGAGTACGGCGAAACCAACCCCTTTTTATTTTTTATGCAAACAGAAGATAAAGAGTTCGCAAAGATTGTAAGAGAAGGGAGATTTAAAGAATTTAAAGATTTTTCCTGGAAAGGCGATATACCGGATCCCTCATCCGTCGAATCGTTCAATAAAT
>JAJZYV010000356.1 GCA_021797955.1 Thermoplasmata archaeon | reverse complement strand
TTCACTATCTTTATGGTATTTCTTCATGAAAGCTGTCCAGTTCTCCTCTGTGTTATCCATCTTATATTCTTCTACAATCTTTCCATCATTGTCTGTGACGCAGACAGATTCACTAAGTTTATGTGCATCTATTCCTATATACATTCCGTTACCTCCTTGGTAATTCCGGGAAATATGTGGCCGGTAAACACTCTACTATTCGTCCTCTTGCGAGGGCATGGTGTCGGTCCGTAAGCCACCAACCTAAGAAGCGAGTTCGAAACTCATAGATTAGTTCGGTGGCCTATCCCGGACCCGTACTCCGCACGTTATGGAGTACGATCAAAAAACTTCTTTCATAGTAGTAGATAAATAAAAGCGCGCGTTAAGTGCACATTTCAAAATTGAAATTTTCCTTATGCTGAGAACAGCAGGTTTGATTGCCTTCACAATGGATTTCCTGTTGTTCTCACATTTCAGATATATGGCGTCAAAATACTCCTAGATTTTTTCAAAGACACATATTACACCTAGGAGGTGTATAGGGCGGTTCTTCATCACCAATATCTATTTTTTTGCATTGAAACGGAAATTATATTCCACTACGAGATACTTTCTCATAAATCCAGAAAAATACCGTATGGACCACCCCGAGTAAGTGGAAATTCTAAGTCTGTTTTGACGCCATATTTTCAGATGTATTGCTTTGGAATAATTCATATACTTTTAAGGATTAATCTTTTTATCTTCGCTTGAAATGAAGAGGTAGATTATGACAAAAGAGAATAACTTTCTATTTATTAAATTTGAAGGAGTCCAAAAAAGCGAAGTCCTCGAGGGTATGGGTTTTGAAGTTGATTCCCATGGCTTTCTTCTAAGAGAAGGTAAGCATGTCAAAACTCACGACGGATCTGCAAATGTTAAAGTTGACGATGTTAAAGCGGTATTACCAGGTTCCTTAGATATTATAACAGATCTGATTGAAGCTGAAGATTACTTCAAAACCTATTAGTTGTTATGACTTCTATTGGTTTTGTAGCATGGTTAAAAAAGTTTATAACTAGAGTTTATTCTTGGTTAAAAATAACCCTTACTGATGCAGACAATGGAAACACCATAGAAATCAATGGGGATAACGTAACCCAAATAACTGATTTTGGGGATTTGAATAACATAGTAATAAACAACAACAAAATAGTCAATATAATTTTAAATGAGAAGGACCCAACCTTTAACAGACATATCTTTAATGAACTGTTAGAAAACTTGGGTTCTGGCATAGATAATCATGAAGGTTATGGTATATCCTTTGATAATGGGGTTTCGGTGATACGCTTTACTAAACTCCTTGAACCTCAAAAGGAAGCCATAAAAATATTTAAAAGAGCGGGATGGCCAGAGGATTTACTTAATGCATTGTCAATTGCATTCAAGATAATTAATCTCGAGGATAATGGAAAATATGATAACGCGAAAACTCTAATGAATGGCGCTTTAAATGGTAAATTTGGTCAAAACATAAGAAAACTTTACAATCTTGCAAGAGCAGGGTATATAGATGGTTTTGTAATGGATACCTATTTTTCTCCAGCTTCCTATGGAGCAAAATGGATATTGGAAACGTTAAATTACTTCCCAAATGCTATTTTTGTAGATGATAATAGCTCCATGTCCGAGATAATAGAGGCACTGAGCATGCGCCAGGTAAAAGAAATAAAGAAAGTATCGTTGTTCGCCAGAGGAAGGAAAATAGAAACTCTTATGGCTGGATACTCTGGATATATAGATA
Source organism: Thermoplasmata archaeon (assembly GCA_021797955.1). The sequence continues at coordinate 1,043 of JAJZYV010000356.1, read as the reverse complement.
AAAACGTTGGAAACCGTGAGAACAAGGAAAGGCCCCCATTTCATATATACATAATTAGTGAAAACGAAGATTACACGATTGGCTGGTCTAGAGCTAAAAGGCTCGTGCTGAAGCTGGAAACCGTAAGAGAGGCCTCTTCTGAATTGTTACAAAAATGGGCTTCTGACCTTAGCAAAGCATAGTAATAATTGATCATTTATTTATATCCTTAAGAAATTCCTATCTTTAATGCTCGGGATTGACGACCTATATGTTCCAGTATTCATGCTATATATGGAATCCGTGAATGTGCACATACGCAATTTTAGATAATTAACAAAAAACACATCAAACAAAGGGTCCGCAAGAAACAATGTTAATGTTTGTCATGCGGAAGTCAAGTTTTAACCTAAGATGTTTATTAAAGAGCGAGTAAAAAGTTCCAGATTATAATCCCTCCATGCATTCACACTAATTGTGGTTGCTTTGTATAAGTTAGTTTGGAATGTTATGCCCATTACAATAAAGATCATATGAGCAGTGCAGCCACGATGGATAGGATCAGGGTCACCATTATGTAAATAACATATTGTCTTACATTTCCATTCATTATCCTCAGGGCGATTAACCTTGATATCCTTTCATATTTCCTGAATATGGATAGAAATGTGAGATATACCATATCAAACCTGTGGGATGAATAATCTTTATGGATAAATCCTTCAATCCTTGGAAAGAGTCTAAAGAATGTCATTCTTGCAGGGTTTGAATAGTTGAATGAGTTATATGTTCTTCCTCTTTCAAGCCCTCCAGCCCAAGGCTCTACCACCCTGACGTTTCTTGGCCTGAACAGGTATATGCATGAAAATATAACAGCAAGCGATATGATTGAGAATGTTGGGGTCAACACACCAAAGGTATTTCCATCATATGGGGAAAAGATGGTGAATCCGTTTGGGAATATCTCACCGCCCGTTAGAAAATTCACATTTGAGCCCATGCCGGAAATCCCACTGAACAGCATGAAGAGAAGCGGTGTCATTAGAGGCAAAACGATGAGAAGA
>JAJZYV010000355.1 GCA_021797955.1 Thermoplasmata archaeon | reverse complement strand
TCTCCCGGACAGCTTTCATTATTTCATTGATCTGGACATCTGTTATGCGATCCATGAGATTCCAGAAGTCCTGTGATCCTCTCTTTCCATAAAGGGTGGATGCATAATCCCTTGGCATCCACCTCTCAATACCATCCTTTGATGAGGGATCTGATAAACGGTTCATTATGAACAGGAGAAAATAGTCACCTGGCGACATCCCCCCGTCATGATGATCCACAACAGTATCCACAATGGATTTTATCCCACCATATGATCTATTCTCAAAACGCACAGGGTTGATCCGCCATTGTATGATGCTATTCTGATCTCATCCAGATTGCTCTCAATTGTTTTTGCAAGATCATCCGCTGTACCCACACTTACTTCTTTCACTATGGTCGGAATACCGTTGATGCGTTTCTTCCACCGTATTACAAGGTATCTGTTCTTGCCTGAACGCTTGTAAGCAAAGTATGCCATAAATAATAGTAGTGCACCCATATCAAAAACTATTCTCTCAAAATGTATGGTGTTCATATGAAAAATACGGAATAAATCTAACATATCAATAATAAAAATATTGTGCACCCACAGAACGATTTACAAAAAAGGGCTAAATTGTGTGTTCTATGATATGCTAATAATAAGAAGATGTAAAGTCACGTGCATATCTTTAGGTTACTTAGCCATAGAAATAATGAAAGAAGCTAGAGATTCGCAAGAATAAGAATTCAATTTGTCCATGTTAAGCTTTCTTGGGGGTTCCTCTGGCATTAGGAGTAGTTCTTTCATTGCATTATATAAACCCTCATCATCACCTGGAATGACAATCTTGGCAAACTTGTTTTTTGTAAGGACATCCCGATGCGCACCAGTATCTGTTGCCACAACCTTTACCCCAAGTATATCCGCCTCCACAGCACCAGCACCAAAACCTTCAGAAAGGGAAGGAATAACAAACAGAGAACTCTTTCTAATCATGAAAAATTTTTCATCCTCCTTTATTTGACCAATGAATTTTACCCTATTTGAGATATTTAATTTGATAGTAAGATTTCTGAGAGAATCAGTATGGGATGTTAATTGCCCCGCTATTACTAAAGAAACATCAACAAATTCCTCCCGAATCTTGTCGAAAGCATTAATGAGGTTGCTATACCCTTTGTGAGGAGAAGCTGCTCCAATGGCAAATATGAAACGACCATGGATTGAAAACTTTTCATGTAAATAACTTTCTGGAAATTTGAGGCATTTTTCATATTCCTTAATGAATTGAGTTGAATCTATACAAAAAGGATGAATGAAAGACTTTATCTTTGAATTAACAATTTTTTGAATCTGGTTATGGCTTCTTTTACTGTAGGAAAGGATTCCATTTAACTGAGAAATAAACACTTTTGATGCAATAATTGAAAATACACTGAAAAATGATCTTATCAAGAAACCCGAGGGTGATATTATGCCATGATCAATCATTATTGTGTGAGCACGGTTCCTTTTACCCATAAAAAGGAGTGCTAGAAAGGATAAAGCCCAGAAGTAATCGTTAATAATTATAATGTCATAATCCTTTCCACGCAGGAGTTTTTTAATCTTTCGGATATCACGCATATAAGGGGGGAAAAAATAATCAAAATCCCTTGGGATAGATTCAATTGAATGCAATTTTACTATTTCAAAGAGTTTAATTATTTCATTTCCGTCATATTACCTAATATCTCGGTCAGGAACGGAAGTAAGAAGCGAGGTGGCATGCCCCATTCTTGAAAATGCCTCAAACAGATTCAGAGGGTTTCGTCCCCCATAACCTTTTTGAAACGGATATATGTCAGGTGTGATTATCAGAATGTTCATTTTTTGCCAATCACCGGTTCAAGAAGGATTTCGGTATGACTCCCCCAAGAATGAGAACTTACGGCTTTCTTTATGTTTCTTTGCAAATCTGAGTATTTAGCAGGGTTGTTGAATTCTGTTATGTATCCGCATATATCATCCGGGTCCCATATTTTTGAGACATAGCCTACATTTTCACTCAGAACGAAATCAGCAAAACCCAATTCCCCATTCACTATCACGGGTGTACACTGTGCCAGCGATTCCAAATTACTCATTCCTGGCCCCAATTCATCTATTCCATATCTTAATGAGAATTTTGATTCACTGTAGAGCGATACCAACTGATTTTCAGTAAACCCCTCGATTAGATTTACTAAGATTCCTATTTTTAGTTCATCTATTTTTGCAATAAACTGTTTTCGGAGATCTTCATCCCGCCATCTTCCGGCTATAGTGAGTTTAAAGTTCCCTAATTTAGATATTATTGGGAGATAAACCTTCGGATCTCTGTCTGTGTCCCACACTGAGACGCTTAACAAAATGTTCTTTCTACTTTCGTATGGCATGCATGAATTAACATCTATTCCAGGCATATTTGGAATTGACGAGATTGAGTATATTTTTTCAACAGATTCAGCAACTCTTTTTGTAACTGAAAAAACAGCATCAGCATGGGATAGGACTTTCCTTTCTAGATACCTTGCTAGTTTGCCAAAGACTGGATATGATGGGTACCCATTCACTCTCTCATGCATGAAGACAGAATATGGGATTCCAAGCCTTTTTTTTATCTTATATCCTGCAATTCCAGCAAATTGATCATGGCAAATCACATAATCTGCGTCATCCCTGGAGAAACGTTTTGCAAAATTTGTGATTAAATCATAATCAACGGTACCTTCTCCCTTACGGTCCGGCGAAAAGTGTGCTGTTATGAAAGAATAAAGCAGATTCTTCCCGCCTGATTTTGAATAAATTTCCCAATTTACGTTCTTCAAT
>JAJZYV010000354.1 GCA_021797955.1 Thermoplasmata archaeon | reverse complement strand
ACCATATCAACACGATTCCAGATTCAAAAACTTTAATCACTTTTTGAATCTTCAAGATGGATGATCTATTTAGATGGCATAAGTCTGAACCTTGAAGAACTTCGCCTAATTGCTGAAAAGAATGAACCTGTTGGAATATCCGAAGAAACAAAGGAAAAGGTCAGAAAATCTAGAGATTCACTGATAAAGATAGTATCCTCTGGCGCCAATATTTATGGAGTAAACACAGGATTTGGAAGTTTGCTTAATGTAAAGATAAAACCGGACAAGATAGAAGAATTACAGAGAAACCTCATAAGGAGCCATTCCGCAGGTGTAGGAGAACCTCTGGATGATAAACATGTAAGAGCTATAATGGCCGTAAGGGCAAACAGTCTATGTAAAGGATATTCTGGTGTATCGATTGAACTGATTGAAAAGATCCTTGAGTTCTTAAACGCTGATGTTGTTCCATATGTTCCAAGATACGGCTCGGTTGGGGCAAGCGGGGATCTTGCACCCCTTGCACATATAGGATTGTGCTTGATGGGAGAGGGTTTTGTCCTCATGGATGGAAAAAGACTTGATACCATAGAAGCCCTCAAAAAAAAGTCCATCGAACCATATCTCTTCAAATCAAAAGAGAGTATTTCTTTCATTAATGGTACAGCAACGATTACCGGCATATTATCACTTGAGACATCAAAGGCCATTGATCTCCTAAAAAATTCCATAGCTTCTGCTTCCATGAGTTTTGAGGCTCTCCGCGGAACCCGAAAAGCATTTCAGGGTTGGGCAATCGAAGCGAGAAATCATGCAGGACAGGTAGATATTGCAAAGATCATGAAAGAAATCCTCAGCGATAGTAAAATATGCATGGAATCGGAGAGTAAGAAAGTTCAGGATGCGTACAGTCTAAGGTGTATACCGCAAGTTTATGGAGCTGTTGAAGATACAATAAGATATGTGAAATCAGTATTGGAAACTGAGTTAAACTCAGCGACCGATAATCCCCTTGTCAACGAAAGCGAATTTATTTCTGCTGGAAACTTTCATGGTGAGCCTGTTGCATTTGCAAGTGATTTTCTGGCAATTGCACTTTGTGATCTTGGAAACATGATTGAAAGACGTCTTGCAAGAATAACAGACGAAAAATTAAGTGACCTCCCTCCATTTCTTGTTAAAGATAGTGGATTAAACTCAGGATATATGATAGCACAGTACACGGCAGCTGCACTCTGTAACAGAAATAAGACACTTGCAGTCCCATCCTCAATTGATACGATCCCAACATGCGCCAATCAGGAGGATCATGTTAGCATGGGAACCAATTCTGCAATTAAATTAATGGAACTTGTGAAAAATTTAAGGCAAATTATTGCAATAGAGTACGTTCTGGCTGCACAGGCTATTGATCTGCTTGAGGAAGTTCCCTGTTCCTTCAATGAGGCATTGCGATCGGAAATACGAGAAAGTATAGAACATCTCCATGAAGACAGACCTGTATTCAGAGATATAGAAAAAATGATTGAGGTTATTGAAAATTCAAGGGAATTTGAGAGTATTATTTCTAACATTCGTGTAAATGTATAAGACTTTATCTCAACTCCTTTTTGAGCACTTTTCCAACCACACTCCTCGGAAGGCTCTCCCTGAATTCAATAACTCTAGGAACTTTGTATATTGCCATGTGGGTCGTACAAAATTGCGTGATTTCTTCGTTTGTAAGGGTTTCCCCTTTCTTTAGGACTATTACAGCCTTAACGGTTTCACCCCTGTGAACATCCTTGATGCCCACCACTGCAACATCCTCGATCTTTGGATTCTGATACAACACCTCCTCCACTTCTCGTGGATATACATTATATCCGCCTGCGATGATGAGATCTTTCTTCCTGTCGACAATGTGTATATATCCTTCCTGATCGATCATTCCAAGATCGCCGGTAAATAGCCAACCGTCTCTTATGGTGTCCTTTGTTTCTTCAACATTGTTCAGATAGCCGAGCATAACCTGAGGTCCTTTTGCAATAATCTCACCAATCTCACCACTTGGTAATTCCTTTGTACCTGTCTCCTCGTCAACTATCTTTACAGTTGTGTTAGGAACAGGGAAACCTACTGATCCTGCCTTCCTTTTTTCAATTTCAACCGGTGTTGCACATACCACCGGCGATGCTTCTGTCAAACCATACCCTTCAAGGAGAGAAGCTCCTGATCTGACTTCAAATTCTTTCTGTATCTCCATTGGAAGCGGGGCAGCGCCAGACAAAAGAAGTTCCAGCGATTTTATGTTATATTTTGCAGATTTTTTATATCTTAGTATTGAGTGGTACATCGTAGGAATACCTGGAAATATGAGTGCTTTTTCCTTCTGTATTGTCTTCAGGACATTTTTGGTATCCCTAGGATCCGGAACGATCTTCATCTTTGAACTCAGATGGCAGGGCATAAGCATTGCCGTCATCATTCCATATACATGGAAAAATGGAATTGCTGAGAGGAATGTACGATTCTTCCTCATATTGTCCGGCAGCCATTCTGAAAGCTGATAAACGTTTGCAACGAGATTCTGATGTGATAATAGAGCACCCTTTGGTGTTCCCGTGGTTCCTCCCGTATATTGGATTAAGGCTGGCATGGTTAACGGTTCTATTTTTGCTTCGTTTACTGTCTTTGCAGATGATGATTTTGGTCCGAAGTAAATTATGTGGTCCGCCTTTGGAATCTTTGCTTTATTTTTTCCCTTGGAAAGAGAGTATAATGCGCCCAACATTCCAGGTAAATAGTCCTGAATTTTAGTCACAATAATCTTCTTGATAACTGAAGGATAGAGCGGTTCTATCTTGGAATAGAAATCATCTAGGATTATTACTGTAGATGTTGTAGAATCGG
>JAJZYV010000353.1 GCA_021797955.1 Thermoplasmata archaeon | reverse complement strand
ATCAAAGAACATGAAGGAAATCAATGAAGATCTTCCAGGATCAACTGAAATTTTAAGGGAGCTTGAAAAACTGAATGTTGTAAAGCAGGAAATCGATAAGTCAAAATATCCCCAGGAAACAATGTTGAGTTTGACTCAGAAGGGAATGGAGATTGGAGTGATGCTGAATAAAGCAGAGGGAATGATGGGGGAATGATAAAAAATGAAAATTTATAAACCGAGTTTCAAGGAGAAAAAGCTAGAAGAAATGTATAAATTGATGGAAGAGACTGATGGATCAGAAGTACAGTTTTATGCAATTTTAGTAAAGAAAAATAAAGAAAAAGAGAAGATTTGGGTCGTTAATACACTTTCAATAACAAAATCGCTGGGGGATGAAATAATTGAATCTGCAATGGAGTCTCTTATTAAAAAAAGCCAAGTCAGGATAAAGGATTTCGACTTGCAGAGCGATTTATCGCCTGAATATCTGATTGGAAAGTTAGCTGATGATCAAGTTCCAGTCTTAAATAAAATAATTAGTGAAATGAAGAAAAGTGACAATTCATCAATTTCATATGTGAAGTTGTCAAAATCAACTCAACTTATCGGTTTTGCGATAGAAATAGGAAAAAAATTAACTATTTTCAATAAAGTAACAAAAACCAAATTGTTAAATTCTAAAAAATACCTATATCTTGTAGAATCCCCTACAGGAGAGGTTACGCATCTCGAAGAAAAGAATTTATTATCTATACCGAACAGCATTGACGCAATTCTATATGAGGACCCCCTATACATTTTGGAAGTCAATAATTTTCTTTCCCTGTTTGATTATGGGGCAGCTTTTACAAAATTTATAGATAGTGCAAAAACCAGTTTGGCCAGCATAGTGGACGATGTTCAATATGTGATTGATGAGACTGCCCCGCATATAAGAGATTATAAGCGCCTGGCTTCTGCTTGTGCCGGTTATGTGGATAGAATAGTAAAGGCAAATATTAACCTTGAGCCTATAGCAAAATCGTATAACCTGGGGATATCATTTTCCAAAGGAAAGATCTCGGTAAAGAATTCAAACCTTAAGGACATCCTCTCATTATTAAACGGGCAGGCTGTGAGAGACGAACTATTCAAAGAAAAATACCTTGCTCGTGAAAAGGAGAAGGTTTGAACTCACTTAAATCACTTTATTTAATTAGAATAGGTACGATATCCATAAAGGAAGAAATCATCGATTATGAAGTATGCTTTAAATTGTATATTTGATTGTACTTTTTCTCTTGAAATAATTAAAATCTGTGCACCATCGCTTGTTTTCGCTTTAAAGAGGAAAGGGAATTTAATTCGAACTGCAATCATTTGATAGATTAATCTCTCTCTCTGAAAAATAGTTAGGGATAGAATACTGAAGATAGATATTAGAAGTAACACAATTAGCTCACTAAGGTACGAAGAAGAAACTCCTGGAATGGCTAAAGTCGTTACCGTTAAAACTGTAATAACAATTGTCAGGATCAAGGGCCACATCTCTGAAGCTCCATCCTTTTCCGTCAATTCAACTTTGAATAATTTTGGATTGAATTCTTTCTTATCATTTATGAATTTTGTAAAATACACATTAATCACTATAGATAGTGCGGTTAAAATAGTAAAAACTGCTATTAGTGAAATTTCTTTTGTTAAAAATGCTACGATCATTGAGGCAATAAAAATCGGTAAAGATACTCCAACTGAGAGGATTAAATTTAATTTAAATCCCATTTTATCACCATGTATATAGATGTAAACTTAGACTTTATCTTTTTCATTTTAATACTTATTTATATATATTCTCAATTTCAACCTATAATAACTGCATTTCCTCAAGCAGCTCTTTCGCATTCTCATTTGCTATCCTAGATATCACGTAATTATATTTCTCTTCTAACATTGCTACGAGTTCCTCCTTTGTTTGTGCATCTTCTGAGCACTTCTTAAATATGGCATAATCCACATCGAACTGATCCTTTCTTCCTGAGTTGTATTCCATCTTGATTTTTAGAATTTGGATAGAATTGAGATAATAACACTCTCTTTCCCTTAAAAAGTCAATTTAATAACCTTCTATGGTGAATTTTTAAATATTAACATCATCCTGCTAAGCAAATCATTTCAGTGGTATTCACATTACATTTTAATTTGAACACAGTTCGCTACATTGATTAAAACTCAGGTATATTTTTATATGGTCAACATTTCTTATAGTTTTTGGAAACAGGAAGTCCGGAAATCCTCATTGTCATTCGCCATTTTAATATACTTTAATAGTATAGTAGCACAGTTAATAAATGATGGCGATCTGTTCATTTTACAGGGCTGCAAGACTATTGAAAACCCTAATATCAATATGCGTGCAAATCGTTGGTACTAAAATTACTATCAATCAAGTATAAACGTATAATGTCTCAAAAACTCTAGACTCATCTTGAAAAACTAAAAACTTAAGGTTAGTAAATCTTAAGTAAGAAAGTAGCAAAAAAAAAGATTAAAGAGAGTAAGAACATTACGATGTAAAATAAAACTAAGGAGAGGAATGAATGAAAATAAATTCAGGAAATAAATCATACAAAATCAAAAAAATTAGTTTGATAACAAGGAGTGAAAATAATGATAGAAGATGAATTACAGCCAAGTGAAGGGTCAAAAGAAGAAATAATCTATGATTATATAACTGGGAGTAAAGTTAAAACTGGAAAAAAAGAACAAGTGGTGGTAAACACTTTTTCGAAACAGTTAGTAGAAGACTGGAAATATAACAAGGAGCAAATACAAACTAGACCTCAGTTTAGAGTGAAGGTCTCTCCTTCAGGTATAGAAAAGTACCCAGTGGATATAGCTGTGTTCAGAAACAATCAAAAAACCTATGAT
>JAJZYV010000352.1 GCA_021797955.1 Thermoplasmata archaeon | reverse complement strand
AATATAGCAAAACTATTGATTGATAAAATCAAGAATAATTTCAATAAGCGATATGAATTCAGGAATAAGCAATATACACTTGATAACATAATGTTTGAAAATGTAAGGGAATTGAGCAGATACATTTCAGGAAAGGCAAAAACACTGGAATTCAAGATACCTGATATTGAAATCTCAAGGAATGATACTATAGATATGAGAAATAAAATAATGTCAATTGATCCTGAGAAAAGGAAAGCCTTGAAGATAAACAAATCAACATTGTGGTATATACAGAAACATATAAAAGAAGGAAAGAGGATTAAAATATATGGTAAACTAGTAAATAAGTTGGGGTGAATATGTGGGAGATAACTCTACAACCGTGAAAGAGCTGAAAGATAAGGTGCAAAAATTCTGCGAAGGGCGTGATTGGGATCAGTTTCATACCCCAAAAGACCTTGCAATAGGTGTATCTACAGAAGCGAGTGAGCTCTTAGATATATTCAGATTCAAAAGGGATGCTGACATAAAGGAGATAATGTCTGATCCTAGCAAGCGTCAAAAGGTTGGGAACGAGCTTGCTGACATACTATATTTTCTGCTCAGGTTTGCCCAGATGAATAATTTTGACCTTTCTGAAGAACTTGACAGGAAGCTGGAGAAAAACAACACAAATTACCCTGTTGAAAAAGTAAAAGGTTCTAATAAAAAATATAATGAATAATGGTGAAAGCAATGGAAATATACATTATGCCCATAGGGTCAAAAGATGCTGTAAACCACATGAACAATACACTGCTACACAAAGTTGACAAACAGACAATCTTAGCGAAAGGTGTGACAATCAATGAGGATTTATACGAAAACAATAAAATTAATGTTTGGGGGTTGATTCCAGGTCCACAAAATAAAAGGCAGTGGGAAAAATTTAAACCACATGACATTGTGATATTTGTACCATCCAAATACGATTTGATTGTGACTGAAATACTTGAAACTACCAAGAGTATAGATCTTGCCAAGAGTATAGATCTTGCCAAGAGTAGGGATCTTGCCAAGGAACTCTGGGGCACTGATGAAAATGAGCAAACCTGGGAACTGATTTTCTTTGTTAAGGTACTTGGGATAATTGGAAAAGACAAGCGTTCATTTCTGGACGAATTGGGCTATTCGGAAAAAGACCGATTGATGGGGAATAGAAGGATAACTTTTCGATTCATACCCAAATATCAATCAGTGGAAAACTTCCTTAACCCCTACTTAGAAACAGCAGTAAGCTCTGAATCGTTCGGCGACGACATTGCTACTCAAGTTGTTGAAAATGTATTGCCTAGCGGGCTAAGCAAACAAAAAAGATATGAACATTTGGAAAAGTTGGTCCAAAAGGCCTTGCAAGATAAGTCTAGGGATTATGTTGAAGAAAATGGTAAGAGAATTAAACGAAAGACCATCCTTGTTGCTTTTGTAAAAGAAAGAGACAATAATAAATGCAAGGCATGCGGGTTTACATTCAAAAAGATGGATGGGGAGAATTATGTTGAAGTAGCTCATATCAACCCACTATCCGAAGGTGGTCCTGATAACCCAGAAAATATGGTTGCACTCTGCCCAAATTGCCATAAGAAGCTTGATAAAGGAGACGAGACGGCGAGGAATGAGGTTCTCGGAGCTTTAAAATGAATGGTAAATGTTTAGGCAGAAGAAGCATATAAAAGAAGGAAAGAATATTAAGGTTTATAATAAAACAAAGGTGAGGGTTGAATGATTGCAGGTAAAAATATAAATGTGAAAAAAAATAAATCCTATGATTATAATCTTATAGTTTTTGATATTGAAACTGAATCACTTAATGACTATTTTAAACATGCTAAATCAAAAAAGGATAGATTGAAATATGCACCTAAACCAAAATTATGTTGTGTTTATATTAAAGATATTGATTCATATAAATATTTTATTCCAAAAAACTTTAAAAAATTATGTAAACTTTTGCAAAATGCTAAAACTGTTATAAGTTATAATGGCAAAAATTTTGATGAACTTGTTTTAAAAAAACACTACAAATTCAAAGGTATGAATGGAAATCATATAGATATGTGTAAAATAATATCAAACAAAGCGGGTTATTTGGTTAGCTTAGATAAGGCTAGTATATTAAATTTAAATGAGAAAAAAAAAATAAAAGGCAAGGATATGCCTAATTTAAAAAATATAAAGGAGATTAAAGAAGGTTGTAAATCAGATGTGTCACAAACATATAGATTATACGAATTATATAAAAGTAGAAAGCTTAAAATTCCCCCGAAAGGGGATTATAAATTTAATTTATATAATCATGAATTAGATGAAGATGAATACCAAGATAATAATTTAATTAAATCTTTACGTCGTCTATCTGCTGAACAATTAGAGGAATATTTTCTTGAACGAGCTAAAGAGAATGAATTAGAAGCGGAATATTTAGAGAATGCAACTGAAGGACAAGCGGCGGATTATCTTGCCAGTGGAAAATCAATATCTAACTATTTAGGAATGTATACAAATATAGAGTATAAGACAAATAAACGAGTAAACATGAAAAATAAAAAGAAAAAAAAGTTACAAATAAAATAAATATCATAAATTCAGCACCACATCCAGTAAAAATAATTACAGTGAGTGGCTAAGCAATAGTAATAAATCCTACCGTACCATCGGTAAGATTAACAGAAACAATATACAATGAAGAATTTTTAACGTTAAAAGATGAAAAACAAATAGCAATAATCAGATAAAATAGAGAGACAGGGTGAATATTTCAATCCAATAATGGCTACATTGATAACAGGGTCAGCACGGCTGATATTAGCAATGGCTGAACAGATTGCGATACAGAACAACGGATACATTGCGTATATGGATACGGATTCTATATTTGTAAAACCTGAGAA
>JAJZYV010000351.1 GCA_021797955.1 Thermoplasmata archaeon | reverse complement strand
GCCTGAAAATTTTAACACTTATTTCGAACCATTTGCCGGAGGAGTTGCATTACTGACTGAAATCCATAAGATAGGAAAACTTCAACACGGAGTTATATCAGACATCAATCCTGATATTTACAACCTTTATACCATAATTCAAAAAAATCCAGGGGAATTAATTGACTCTATTGGAAAAATAATATACATCAACGACAGTGTGGATTACTACAATGCAAGATCCAAATTCAACGCCATAAAAAGTGAAGGAATAGAGAGAGCAACATTATTTCTCTACCTAAACAGGCACTGCTACAACGGTCTGTATCGTGTCAATGCACAGGGAAAATTCAATGTCCCCTTTGGAAAATACTCAAACCCTTCCATACCGAGTAAAGAAGATATACTCGCTCTTTCTGAAGTTTTGCAAAAGTGTACAATTTTGAATCTTGATTTTGAGATTGCTGTAGAAGGCGCAAGAGAGAAGGATTTTGTCTATTTTGATCCACCATATATTCCAGCAAACAAAACATCCTGCTTTACCGATTACAATGCAAATGGTTTTTCATTTGAGGATCAGCACAGGTTAAGTGCAGTTGCAAAGAAATTGAAGGACAGGGATGTCTACGTTATGTCAAGTAATTCTGGATTTCAGAAAATAAAAGGTCTGTATCCATCGTTCAATATCAACGTAACAGAGGGAAGGAGAAATATAAATTCCAAGGGTGAAAAAAGAGGAAAGGCGGAAGAAATTGTAATCACATCATACCATCACAACGTCAAATATGGAAATAAACTTTGAATGCGAGAACCGGGATTTGAACCCGGGTTAAGGGCTTGGGAAGCCCCTGTGATAACCACTACACTATTCCCGCTCTGAATGCGATATTAACAAGAAATAAAAAAATTTGGATTGATACTTTTAGTACCAGCCCCTTGCCTTCATTGCGTCTGCCACTCTCTTTATTGAGATGATATACGCACCAGTCCTCGGGTCTACTTTGTATTTTTCTGCTGTTTCCAGAACTGCCTCTGCTGCAACAGTCATCTTCTTGTCCAGCTTTTCGTATACCTCTTCCCTTGTCCAGTAGTATCCGTATACGTTTTGTACCCATTCGAAGTAGGAAACAGTCACTCCTCCTGCATTGGCTAGAAAGTCAGGCAAGACCAGAACTCCTTTCTTGTGAAGTATTTCGTCAGCTTCTGGCGTGGTTGGCCCGTTTGCCAATTCTAGCACAATTTTTGCCTTGATCTTGTCTGCATTTTTCGATGTCAACTGATTCTCGATCGCTGCGGGTATCAGCACATCCACTGGAAGTTCAAGAAGCTCTTCATTTGAAATATTCTTGGTACCTGGCAGGTTCTGAACCGTTCCTGTTTTCTGCTTATGTTCCAAAACAGTTTGGAAGTCCAGACCTTTTTCAGAGTATACTCCGCCTTTTGTATCGGAGATTGCAACTACTTTTGATCCGAAGTGTTCCTTTACAAGTGTCATTGCGAACTGGCCCGCATTTCCAAATCCCTGTACTGCTACAGTTGCCTTTTTAAGGTCTACATTCTTTTTCTTTGCTCCTACCTTAAGAACATACATCCCTCCCTTTGCGGTTGCGTCACCTCTTCCTTCTGATCCACCAACAGTTAGCGGTTTTCCGGTTATGACACCAGGTGCAGATCTTCTTGTTATTGTCTCGTACTCATCCATCATCCACGCCATTATCTGTGGTGTTGTATAAACATCAGGCGCTGGAACATCAATTTCTGGACCTATGAAATCTGCAAATGCTCTAACATATGCCCTGCTTAGCCTCTCCAGTTCTCCAGCACTCATTTCCTTTGGATTGCATATTATTCCACCTTTGGCTCCTCCCAAGGGTATGTCAACGACTGCCGTCTTCCATGTCATCCAAGCAGAAAGTGCCTTTACTGTTGACAGGGTCTCATCGGGATGAAATCTTATCCCACCTTTTGTAGGACCCCTTGCATTATTGTAATGAACTCTGAATCCTTTGAAAACTTTTACTTTTCCATTATCCATCCTTACAGGCAAGCTGACCTGCATGATTTGCTGTGGTTCTCTCAAAATTTCAAGTGCTTCCTTGTCCAGTTTCATAACCTTTGCAGATTTTTCCAATTGCTTTATAGCAATGTCAAAAGAATCTAAGTCTTCTACCATTTAATCACCATACGGTAAATACGGTATTATAAGCACGGATTAAACATTTTAGTCTTTTATAAACTCAATAAAAAATTTATGTGACATAGTGTGTCACGCATGCAGTCTTAATTCAAGTCATAAAAAAGACAATTCATTCCCTTATTCGTTGAGTGCAGTAACTTCCAGCTCAACGAGTGCATCATTATTTGGCATAGAACATATAACAGTAGTTCTCGCAGGCATTACTTCATGAAATGACTCTTTGAACAATTCATTCATCTTTGCAAAGTCTTCAGTTCTCTTTAAGTATACAACCACTCTAGTTATGTGATTCATTGATAATTTTACCCCTTTCAGAATTTTATCTACGTTGGAAAGAGCCTTTCTGAATTGAGATTCGAAGTTATCATGATTTTCTGCTGTAACCCCTAACTGACCTGATAGGAAAGCCAAATTTCCTGCTAAAACACAGTGTGCATAGGGTCCTGCTCTTCCAAGTTCATCTACAATAACACTCTTTTTCTCCATGGAATTGAATAGAACATTTCCTTATAAGTCTGTATATCATTAATATTGAGTTCAGATTAAAAGTGTTATTTCGCAAGTCATTTTTTTTTGCCAAATTCCATAAAAATACAGTTTTGCCTGAAGAAGAAATTTATAACGCCCTTAGGAGTTTGAGGTAAGCAGCAAGACTCTCACACTTTGGCATGGAGACACACGAATATCCCTCAACCGAATATCAATATATAGTGAGTGAATCCAATAAATAATCTCCA
>JAJZYV010000350.1 GCA_021797955.1 Thermoplasmata archaeon | reverse complement strand
CATTTAGACATGGGTGTCGAGTAATATTTACTCATTGTGAGATAATGGAGTGTTTCCTATTTTTCAAGTACTGCAAAAGTATTCGCTTAATGTTTTAAGCGAATCCCGACCGGTCCATTTGGTCCATCTAATCTATTAATAGAATACTTTTGATCTCGGTGCTCGTTATGCTCTTATGACCCTTCAGCCAAAGTATCAGGATCTGCTTTTCGATGAGGATGTTCGAATAGAGTGATAAAGGGATATTATAAATGCAAGGATCAGATCACCGATATGTTCAGGGAAAGGTATCCTTAATGTTACACATAATTCCGGACACTACGGACAGCGAGCAAAGGATTACGTTTTGAAAAAATAACTACTAAATATTTTCAGTCAATTCATATTGAAATGTAGCCATACTACAGGCATCAATTGTTCATGCTAAATGTCACATTGGTCACCTCTCGACTTAATATATATACCTCATTAGGAATCAGGCCTGAAACTTATTAAAGATAGATAAATTATAAATAGCTTGAAAATGTACAACTACTATGAATTTTAAAAAAATAGGCGCTATAGGAATAATAATAGTGATGCTTTTCAGTTTTTCCATTATTCTTGAACAGGGAATACCTGGACCGGTTGTTAATAAGGGGGAAAATGTGCAACTGGATGTATCACCGCAATCGCTGATCAGTAACTCACAAACAGTTGTAATTCTTGTTCATGGTTTTGCGCCGGGAGACACATCTGGCGCCCCCTGTGCAGGAACGTGGCATTCTGGAGTTAATATATACCAACAGCTGGTTAACGCTGGTTATCTTGTTGGTAGCGTACAATATTACGGAGAATTTCAAATTCAATTCAGCAACGGATATACATATACTGATTCCTCCTTTGTGGGCACATCGAACACAGCGATCAGTTCAATTGGAAGTGAGCTTGGGACAGCACTGGAGAACATCTTTTCCGGCACCAATTATAATGTGGATATGATCGGTTACAGTATGGGAGGTCTTGTAACTGCATATATGCTGGAAAATTATCACATGATCAACATAGATCTGAAGAACGTTATATTTATGGCCTCACCATTTGATGGTTCTCCACTTGCAGAGATTGCACAATGTCTTGGATTGTCTGGATACACTGGAACAGAGGTAAACGAAATGGTTCAAGGATCCACTTTTCTTAACAACCTTGCGAATTCACTGGGAAATATGTATTCAAATTATGGATCAACAGTATGGACAGTTTATGCCGGGACATATGATCCATGGTGGGGATACATGCTTTTCAATGGAGCTAATGACGGTGTGGTTTCAGAGCATTCAGCAACATATTTCGGGTATGACCATCTTTACACATTCTCCAGCGATATACACACAGCATCCCTTGACGATTTTACATGGTCCGGTATCAGTTATTTCCAGGATCAATCAGTTGCAAATACAATTTTACAAAATTTTGCCGGGAATTACTGATTTCAAATATTAAAACCTCTCTTTTAAATTAAGGGCATATAATGCCACAGAGTTTTATCATTGTCAAGATGGGTAAAATCAACACTAGAATAATGGAATATTTTCAGGAAAGATGGGAAGTTAAAGCAAAGAGTCTCATAGCAGAGGCAATGTCAAGAGGCTATTCAAGAGAAGATCTTCTCGATTTCCTTGAGCAAATAATGGAAAATTACCGTACACTTTATAGCGCATTTACTGCCTTTGATAATAATTCCTTTATTTTTCTCACTTCTTCCGTTTATAACTACCCCTCAAATCCAGTTCGGCGTAAGAATAGGATCAGATTTAGGGATGTTCAGACGTTATTAAGGCGTTAAAGCGTTAATACTCATTTATAGAGATTATGGGCATTTCTTCGATAGTAATATTTCTGACATACATTTTAGGCCCAAGCAGGTTTGTGGAATTATTTAGAATCCTTCTCTTCCTTGCATTTTCATTTTCATTATACGAAATCTTAAGGGTTGGAGTTCTCAAAATAAAGAAAACTTCGGGAATCGCTAAGGAAAATAACGTTGTGACTGCAGCTATTTTAGAGAAATCCGTAAGGGTACAAAAATGGATGGTTATCATTCCATGGCTTGTAATATCAGTTCCCACATTTCGATCAATTTTTTTATATCTCACATTTTTCAATCCCTATAGGTAATAATATCCCTAACAACAATAATGGAAGGATTTGCTTTTCTTATCCTTGGAGTTTCTCCGTTTCAAAATTCAGAATCCCCATAAAAAATGCCTTGCGGATGTCTAAGTTCAACAGAGTGAATTTTTACCTTTTAATATCACTGTCCTCGGTAATTAATATCAACATCGTGACTTTACATCTTCTTATTATTCGTATATCACATCGCGGATAAGGTGACGATAGGGATTCCCCCAATCAAAATGATACGAACCGGTGATTCGAATTTACAACCTTATCCATGATCTTTGAATTCCTCACTCCCTTTGTTCTTTGGTGTGGAATGGACAAATTGGCCATATGGCTAAGATAATCAGACAAAAGATCAAGGAATGCAGGAAACACTCTATTTAAACCTATACCTCGGCCTTACCTCTATCCAAATCTGGTGGGTGATTAAAGCTTGTTCCTGCAGGGAAGAAAACTACAATTCTTAGATATCGTTGAAAGCGAATTAGAAGGACGGAAGAATGTAGATGCATTCCTATTTGATCCATAAAATAGCTTAGTAAAGGCATTTTTTAGGCCATTGGGACAAAATGTTTTCCTATAACAGCTTTTGATTTTACACCAATAACTTTTGTTGGAGAATATTCTTCCCATTGTTTTGCTATCAATTCGATTTCTTTTTGGAAGAGTTTTCATCGCCTATAGTTTTGGTATGAAGGTAAACAAATTTATACCAATATACCATTTTAATCTATATGAAAGTGAAGACGAGT
>JAJZYV010000349.1 GCA_021797955.1 Thermoplasmata archaeon | reverse complement strand
AGCAGGAATATCCGGGAAAATCCAGCATATAATGGGCATGAAACTGAGCAAAAATGTCATTTCCATTAATACAGATCCAAATGCTGAGATAAATCAGTATTCTGATTATATCATAAACGATGATCTATACAAGGCGATACCGGCATTAACCGAAGAAATAAAAAAGAGAAAAGAGGCAAAGAAAGCGGATTAAATTATCTGATCTATTTTCCTCTCATTGATTTCCTGCAATATTTTATTAACAAATTCCTGAATCTGAAGGGTAGTCTGCACATCTTTCCTGTTTCTTACCGTTACTGTTTTGTTGTTTACCTCGTTTTCTCCCACAACACATATATATGCTGGTCTTTTCGTTCTTATTAGTTTGATTTTCTTTCCAACAGTTTCAGGACTCTGATCGAGGATGCAGTTGATCCCATTACTTTTAAGCGTGCTTTCAATTTCCTTAGCATATTCCGTATAAGCTTCACTTACCGGTATGAGATACACCTGAAGCGGTGAAAGCCATGTAGGGAGTTTTCCTGCATAACTTTCAAGCAAAATTACAATCAATCTTTCCAGCGAACCAAAGATTGCTCTATGTAACATAACCGGTGTTTCATGCTTGCTTTCGTTGTTTATATAATACAGATCAAAACTTCTTGGCATGTTGAAATCAAGTTGAAGGGTGGAAAGCTGCCAAGATCTTCCAAATGCATCCTTCACATGCACATCGATCTTTGGTCCATAGAAAGCTGCTTCTCCTTCAAATTCCTTGAAGGCTATATGTCTTGAAAGGAGAGCACTTCTCAATTGATCAGTGGCAGAATCCCAAACCGAAAAGTCTGGTTTGAGGTTATTTGAACTGCATTCCGGGCACTGCACTTCAGAAACATTTGCAGATTTTCTCACAGGCTCTATGATATGGCCACAATCACTGCATTTGTACTGTAACAGATAGCTCTCAGGATGATTTTTGTCCATCAGGCTGAGGTCAAATGACACAGGCCATCCTTTCAACATTATGTCCATGCTTCTGGTAATCATGTCCAGGGTTCTTCCGATTTCCTCCTCAATCTGATCCGGCCTTAGGAAAGCATGACCATCGTCTATGGTGAAGGTTCTCGGTCTGCTCAATCCTCCCACTTCTCCTGACTTTTCGTATCTGTATACAGTTCCGAATTCGCTGAGTTTTACAGGTAAATCACGATAGCTGTGTGAACTGTTCTCGTATATTGTAATATGTCCGGGACAATTCATCGGTTTAAGGGCATATTCGTCACCATCTGCAAGTTTAAAAAGAAACATATCGTCTTTGTACTTGGCATAATGACCCGATTGTTTCCACATGGTATCACGAAACAGATGAGGGGTGCAAACCTCCTGCCAGCCATTTTCACGGTTCATGCCTCTCATGAATTCAATGAGCTGATTTCTGATGAATGCACCATTTGCGGTATATAAGGGAAGGCCAGGTGCTCTCTCAGAGTTGAATACAAACAGATCCATTTCAGCCCCAATCTTCCGGTGGTCTCTCTTTGCAGCCTCTTCCCTGTTCTTTAGAAACAACTTTAATGATTTATCATCAGGAAATGCCGTTCCGTAAATCCTTACCATGCTTTCTAGGGTAACATCTCCTTTATAGTTGGTGCTTGCAATTGAAAGTAGTTTAAATGCCTTAATATATGATGTGTCAGGAACATGCGGTCCCTTGCAAAAATCAACATATTCACCCTGTTCATAGATCGTGGAGGAAGTACCATCCTTGACGTTATCTTGAATTTTATCTATTTTATATTTATTATGGCTGAAAAGTTTAAGTAATTGATTTTTAGGGAGCTCTTTTTTGGTTATTTTAAGTTTTTTTGAAACGAGTAAATTCATTCTTTCCTCTACAACTGATAAATCTTCCATGCCAATGGGTTTCATCCTAAAATCATAATAAAATCCATCAGATGTTGCAGGTCCAGCATTAGGTAAAGCATCAGGGTAAATCTCCGTAACAGCCTGTGCAAGCAGATGCGCAGCAGAGTGCCGTAGAATTTCCAATCCCTCTTCGCTTCCAATATGTATAAGAATGCCCTCTTTGTCGGAATTAAATGTATCTGCCAAATCATGTAATGTACCGTCAATTTTTGCAGCAATATATTCCCTGCTTTTGACATATTCTAAAATATTGTGTCCAGCCTCTATTTTTATTGTTTTATCGTGTTTCTTATCAGCGTCCTGCATTCAACTCCAAAGAATAATTAAAGATATATACCTTGAGTTAAGTTAAACCGGAATTTGGGTATCGATATCTAAATTACAGATGTTTTTCAATAAATCGAAAACTCCCTTTAAGGCAAAACGTTTTTAATCATTGATATATAATTAGCCTGTTAATGATTATCAAGGAGTTGATTTAAAAGTGGAAGAACAAAGTGAAATTGTAAAAAACTTGGAAATGCTATGGAAAAAAAATTACCCGGCTGGAACAAGGAGGGAATTCAACATTCCTGAAAGGTCTGTATATTCTCTTCTGGAGGAATCAGCAAAAACATCTCCAAAGAACATTGCAATGGATTTCTACGGAAAGAAAACAACATATTCCGAGTTGAAAACCGCAGTGGACAGAGCTTCGGGCTATCTTGCAGAAATTGGAATTAAAACTTATGATAGAGTAGGATTAATGCTACCCAATTCACCCCAGTTTGTAATTCTTTTCTTTGCAATAGTTAAATTAGGAGCAATAGTTGTTCAGGCAAATCCACTTTATACAACTTTTGAACTGAGAGATGAGTTCACCGATTCTACAACATCTACAGTAATAATCCTGGATGATTTCTATTCCAAGATAGAACCGCTCTATCCTTCAGTTATCAAGAAGATTATTGTGACTAAAATTCAGGACTATTTACCTGGAATGTTGGGCGCATTATACTCTCTTTCCAAGGGAAAAAAT
>JAJZYV010000348.1 GCA_021797955.1 Thermoplasmata archaeon | reverse complement strand
AAGAATGTTAAAAGGACTAAAATGGGAGGATCAGGTACCCATTGAGGTATCAAATATTATAAAAGAGATAAATGGTGTTGAAAGGATACAGGAACTTGCTGAAGACGATGATTAATTTTCATTTTTTGAAAGTATGTTCTCTATAATTTTAAAATCCCCTATTATATGATCAATTATGCAGTATTCGTCAGCCTGATGAGCCACTTCTGGAACTGTTGTTGACCAGACCACCGCATCCATTCCGTTATGCCTGAAAAACGCAGCACAGGTGCCACCTCCGATACCAACTATTCTGGGGCTTGAACCCTTAATCTTCCTTATTGATTCAGATAAAATCTTTACGATGTTGGAATCTGGTGAAGTGTTAACAGGTGCCTGTTCCTTCTGCATAAATTCATAGGTAATATGTGCCATACTCTCCCTCTCGAAATCTCTTATGCACTCAGTGATATCATCTATGACATTGTCCAGGTCATACATGGGCAATATCCTGCAATCCATGTATATTGTTTCGACTCCAGGAATTGTATTTACATTATCAACATTCTTTTCATGTTTAGTCGGTTCAAATGTGGAATATGGGTAGTTAAAAACCTCATTCTTTGCTGTATACTTTTCGTGAAGAATTGAATCCAGTTTCAGGATAAATTTCATGGACTCTCTCCCAGCATTAATGGCATTATCGGGTCTGCTTGCATGGTACTGCTTTCCCTTGATTGTAAATTTGATCCAAAGAATACTTTTTTCAGCAACCTCCACATCCAAACCATCCTCCGCTCCGGAATCAGGTACGAGGATAAGATCATCTTTTTTGAAAATACCCTGTTTCAAAAGATATTGGATACCATATACGCTTCCTACCTCCTCATCTGCAACCAGTGCAATCCCGAGGTTATACTTCAGATCCATGTCCTTCATCCTCTTTGCTAATAGAAGCGATAGAAAAACTGCTTGACCATCATCAGATGATCCCCTTCCGTAAATTCGATTTCCTTCAACAGTGGCGGAAAATGGATCCCTGGTCCAAAGATTTCTATCGCCTACTGGTACGGTATCAATATGTGCTATGAGCCAGAATGTAGTTTCTGCACTGCCGATTTTTAGAATGATATTTGGCCTTACTACACCATTTTTATCAGTAGTATCATACCTTTGAAAATCATTTAAACCCATTTCTGAAAATATTTTGCACAATTCATCAGCCCTTGCCGACTCCCCTGTGCCACCTGATTCAGGACTTATGGCTCTAATGGGTAGTATCCTTTTGGCATAACTGATTATTTCTTCTTTCATAAGTTCTTCAGAGGAATTCATAAGGCTTGAATCCTAACCTACACTTAAAATTAACTACAACTTTTAGTGCCATTATACGATAAATAAGATTATTTTATGAAATGGAAAAACAATTTATCAAGGAGGGTATCAACTATGGAAATTAATGGCTGAAGATGAGGGTATTACAGTAAAGAAATCTGAGAATTTTTCAGAATGGTATGTACAGGCAATAATCAAATCGGAATTTTTTGATTATGGTGATATCTCTGGAACCACTATATTCAGGCCGGACGGCTTTTTTATTTGGGAGAAAATTCACGACTACGTGGATGCACTTTTTAAGGATGCAGGGATTACCAATACTTACTTTCCATTGCTCATACCTAAAAAATTTCTGGAGAAGGAAAAGGAGCATATTGAGGGTTTTTCCCCTGAGGTGGCATGGGTAACAAGGGCAGGTCAATCAAAGCTTGAAGAGGAACTTGCCATAAGACCAACATCAGAGACCATAATGTATCCTGCTTTTTCTAGATGGATAAGATCCTGGAGAGATTTACCTTACAGATATAACCAATGGAATAATGTTGTAAGATGGGAGTTCAAACATCCGACTCCACTTCTTAGAAATCGGGAATTTTTATGGAACGAAGGTCATTCGGTTTTTGCAGATGAAGACTCAGCTAATCTTGAGAAGGATCAAATTCTTGGAATTTATGAAAAAACCCTAACGGATTTACTTTGCCTGAAGGGTATTAGGGGAAGAAAAACTGAATCTGAAAAATTTGCGGGGGGTTTGGCCTCATTCAGCTTTGAATTTCTCCTTCCCGATGGTAAGACTGTCCAGGGACCGGATTTTCATCATGACGGAACAAATTTTGCAAAAGCGTTCGATATAACATTTCTAAACAGGGATGGGGAAAAAGCCTATGTCTACCAGAACACATATGCAATATCAACAAGAATGATCGGAGTTTTGCTTGCGGTTCATGGAGATGACAAGGGACTCATAATTCCTCCAGGTCTTTCAAGATATGAAGTGGTAATAGTGCCGATTTTCAACGAGAAAACAAAGACAGAGGTTCTGGAATATGCATCCGGCATTGCAAAAATTCTTAAGCCTAAATTTAGAACATATCTTGATGATAGGTTGGAATATACTCCCGGATGGAAGTATAATCATTGGGAACTTAAAGGTATACCAATTAGATTAGAGATTGGAGCCCGCGAAGTAAAAAGTTCTAAATTAACTTACGTAAGGAGAGATACTCTGGAAAAAGGAACAGTAAATGGAGAAAATGCAGAAATGGAATTGGGGAACATCCTTATGGCAATTAAAGAAAATCTCCTGAGGCGTTCGTCAGAGTTTCTAGATTCTCATATAATCAAGGTCAGTGATATTAATAAAGTTAAGGACATAATTGCTGGTGGAAATATAGTTCAGGTGCACTGGTGTGGAAATATTACCTGCGAGGATAAAATTAAGGAAGTCTCTGGAGGGAAGAGCACAAATATACCATCCAACTCTCATGCGGAGCCTGAGTCGACTTGCATTTATTGTGGAAATAAAGCCAAATTTGTGGTGAATTTTGGGAAGTCCTACTGAGTTCGATTAAATTGATAGAGCGGAATTATCTTGCTGTCTTTGATATGG
>JAJZYV010000347.1 GCA_021797955.1 Thermoplasmata archaeon | reverse complement strand
ACATCCTTGAGGCACTTGAAAAGGTATCGTGGTGGTAAAAGCAGGGAGATCAGGTTCTAAGCCTTCTTATCTCAACTAGGAAATTATGTTTCATAGTGCTATTAACAAAAAGCTAGGAATAAAGAGTGTTTATTCTAACTCATAATATTGTTACTGTTTTGATATTCTTGTTCTCAATAGGTTTTTTCTGAAATTGTTTGCTATTAACTAATTCCAGCATTTTCCTAACTGAGACCGGGACATGGATCTCTGAAACTGTCTTTGATGAAAGTTTCTTTTTTATAATATATTCATGGGCAAAAGAACGACTGATAGATGATACCTCACTGAAGTCTAAAGTTATATTTGAGTCCTGGCTTTGCTCTACTAAATTGAACATATTGTCGCAACCATTTCTTGTAGCTAGATCTGGCCCAACAACCTGACATACCTTTAGATTCATATTACACCAATTACCATTAAGCATTTATATGTTTTATTGCTATATTCTTTACTCTTTTTCTTTCGAGAAATTTGCTCAACTTCCTCAATATTCAAGGTAGCTGTACAAATCTGGAGACAGGTTGGTTTTCATCCTAAAGGCAACATAACACCCTTTGAATACTGTAACCTCATCACTATCACTAGCATAACAGAATAATTTCGTTTCGTTTCCTGAAATCTCATTAAATCTTTTGCTCAAAATACCCCTTCCGGAGATCAGAGTGCCTTCTCCTTGCATGCCATTTGTCAGAAGCTGAAATACCGAGTGAAGTCCGAATCCTCTTTCTCCATTTTTGTCTTTTGTAGATACCCCGTTAATGGCTTTTCTGAGGCTGTCACAGTCATCATCAAAACTGATATCGTGCAATCTGAAATTTCCTGGAATAGAAATGCCATCGTCCATCAACGAGAATTCGAGGATTTTCTTGGATGGATAATTCTGGAGCATTATGAACGAGTTTTTGTACTGAGAATGCTCTATTACGTTTGCTAGTAATTCATCAATGCTGTATTTCAGGGCTTGAAGAGAATTATCATTCAGTTTCTTCCCTATCATTCCGGTAATCTTTGATGCGACAGAATCTGCATTGACATCATTAATCCGTGAGAATGGTATATGATTGGATTCTTCCGAAACCCAGCTGGCACTCTCAGAAGTTATGTAATCGAGATACCCCTTTACATTTTCATTCTTTGGAGCGATATAGCTCTGATTACGCTTTGCCTCGGCTATGGTATCCCTTAGTAAAAGTATCTCTGATGGTGTAAGCCACTTCTCTTGTTGCAAGTCTAGCTTACCTTTTGACTTATAAGTGGAGATTTTACTTACACATTTTATGTAGTTTTTAACCAGATACGGGTAATCCTCTTCGCTTGCCACATAATTGTATCATTAAACTGTATTATAAGGCCTTCTTGATATTCAGTAGAGCTATCATTAGTCGATTGACGGAATCCGCTTGCAAGCATTTTGATGGTTTGACTCTGTTCAAGAAAGATTGGGATGCATTTTGTGAAATTGAGAACTCTCAGGATAAAGTGGTTATGAGAGAAGCAGTATTCCGCATGTCCGGAAACAGGAATCATGGCGTAGTGAAAGCCCAGACTGGTGAACTTATTGAGACCGATAAGGGAATGAAACTCATTGTCAAGGGAAAATTTGTCACTTTCGTATCTCAAGACGAGTTTGCAAACATTTTTTATGATGAAGACAAAGATTTCCATATTGTATGAGGTGAGTGAAACGGACGATTCTGTCTGAACTGTAGGTGAGAGGTCACTAACAAAACTCTATGATGAAGCCACAACTCTCATTTGAAAGGAGTCATTAATGAGAAATGTTGTACGGTTCAATGATGTGCTTGCAGCCATTGATCTGGTCCTTGAACTATTTTCCCGAGCTAACATGTATTACAGGCAATCCTCTCGTTGATACTGAAAGAACTCAAGGATGCAGAGGCTAAGAATGGAAAGAAGGCCATGTTCATTCTGCACCGTTGATTTTGCACAAATCTTGACCGGCGTTTATACTCAGATGTGCTGAATTGAAGAATCTGTTGTTTGACAATACTGCCATATTGTTTATTCCCCTGTCTATTCCTGCCGCCTTTACATTACCATCTGATTTTTTCCATCCCCATATCCGGCAGTTCCGCCTGGATCATCACAGACATTTTCCTATGACAAGAGCGGAGGGCAATGCGGGCATGGCCTTCCTGATGTCATGATAGTTTGCCCTGTTGAGCTTGTTACTGTTTAATGTATGTGCAGAAAAACCATAATCCAGGACTTTCTGACAGGCTTCCCTGAATCGCACTCCTGTTTCCAGTAGGGAGGGATCACAAGGAAGTTTTAGTCTAACAGTCCTGAACATCGTTTAACAGATGTGCAAGTACATTGATAAATATATCAATTGGGTAAGCCCATGTATCTCCTCTCTGAAGATTGGAGTTTTACTGCTTCTCCCAAACGCTTAATATTGCCATAAATTCGTTTGCAAGTAATGCAGAAGTCAAATAATTCAAGAGCATTATGTGACATACTATGTATAAGAGCATAAATCGTTATGTACAGAATATAAATGACATATAATGCCTAAATCAAAAGTCACAACAATTCAACTGGATAGGTTGGTTGTAGATGCTCTTAAAAAACTTAAAATATATCGACGGGAGACTTATAGCGAGATCATTCTTAATCTCATAAAAAGTACTGAAGAAACAAGGGAGTTTGAAACGTTTGTTCAAAAGGCTCAGGAAGAGAGGATGAAGGAGCTATGGGGTGAAGGGGATTATTCAGGGTGGGAACGTGCCTGAGCCTGGAGATGTGATATTAACAGGGTAAAATTTACTGATTCTGAGAACTCTAAAATTCGTTCCGCCCTCTTATTATTCGAGGGTTTGGTAACGTCATCATAGCCGGGATAACAACCAACACCAGAATGAGCGGTTTAGGAATATTGAAG
>JAJZYV010000346.1 GCA_021797955.1 Thermoplasmata archaeon | reverse complement strand
GTAAATTCTTTCGGCAGCAATGCAGGACTGCCCCGCATTCCAGAATTTTGCCCATACCAAGGTTGTTAATGCCTTTTCAATATCCGCATCATTCCAGACTATAAATGGGGCCTTCCCTCCCAATTCGAGAATCAGTTTTGACATATTTGCAGAGGCTTTCTCCATAATTCTCTGCCCAACCTCTGTGGATCCCGTCATGGTAACCAGTGATACTTTCTTATGTGAAACGATGTAGTCTCCTATCTCTGAACCTTTTCCTGTAACCATGTTAAGAACCCCATTGGGAACCCCTGCCTCTTGAAATTTCTTAACTATCCACTCTGCTATCAGAGGTGTATCACTGCTCGGTTTCATAACTACTGAGTTGCCTGTCATTAACGCAGGGGCCAATTTCCTTGCAACCATTGCAGCTGGAAAATTCCACGGTGTTAATGCTACCACCACACCGTGCGGTACCTTGTACTGGAAAATTTTCCTGTATTTTGTATCCCCTTCTACGACATCTCCTGTAATTTTCCTCTCGAAATTACTGTAGTAATAAATTTGATCAAGAACGCCATTGACTTCCTCCTCAGCCTGAACTCTTATCTTTCCACATTCAGTAACGAGCAGGTCTTCCAGTTCCTTTCTTGATGCTTGAATGCGATCTCCCACGTTTCTTATAATTTTTCCTCTTTCCTTTGACCCAAGTTCATTCCACTTTTCGAACGTTGATTCAGCCGCATCCATTGCCCTGTCCACGTCTTCTCTTGTTGCCGCAGGAAAAGTGTCTATCTTTTCTCCCGTTGATGGATTGAAATCGTTCAGAGTATTGCCATTTGATGAATTTACCCACTTGCCTTCGATCAAATTTTTCATATTCGGATATGTCTTGAATCTAATTTAGTATTTTCCTTCTCTTTGACTCAAATTTTCAGTATCCTTATATTTGAGGGAACGCTTTCAATTCATGAATCACACAGTTTGCCCGATGTGCGCATCAGAAAACATTTTCGCCGACTCTGGCCTCATAACGGGAAAGTACAGATGTAATGACTGCGGATTTGTTTCTTCCCTTATTTATGAATTTGACGACAAGGACTACGAACTTTTTAAGAGACAGTTAGAGAGAAGCAAGGAAAGAGAAAAAGAGCATTGAACTATCGTAATTTTATGTCCAGCAGGCTGGCTATTTGTGAGCCTGTTTTATTGCAGAGTTTAAGCTTCTCCCTTAATCCCACAAGATTAAAATTGTTGCTTTCTGGATCAGATGACTCCTTTAAATTATGGATAAATTGCTTTATCTTTTCTTTTCTCATTCCTATAAGCCTTTTTGCAAAATCCCTGAATTCTGTGGGACCTATAAGGTCAACTCCATCCATTGTCAATGAAACGAGTTTGGATTTGCTTATTTCCAGTTCCTTCAGGGAACCATAAATCCTATCCAGCATTGGCTGTATCTTATCCATTTCCAAATTACTGTGCAGCATTGGGTTTGATGACACGTCAATTTTGCTTTCTCCCCTAGACAACTCTACTGACAGAAACGGAGACTCATTCCCTCTAGACATCACAAACTCCGCCTTTGACTTATCATCTGGATCTGCAAATGTTGCAAACATGCTGCCTTTATTTATGGATGCATATTCAAGATGAAACCTGTCTATTTTTTCGCTTTCTATCTGTGACTCTTTGTTGGGTGCGTTTGGATTGAAGCGAAATGGGATTTTTACATTTTTTTCCAGTGAATAGAGTTTAAGTGTTTCCTTAAAAATATCAACAGCATTAGAGTTCAATAGAAAGTCATATTTTATCCCTCCTTCACTACTGTATGAGGCTTTGGACTCATATATTCCATCAATCAGTCTGGTAGATATGCTGTAATCAACAATCCTCAGGAAATCGGTGGATAAAGTTGCCTGAATGTTTTTGATAGAATTTGTTTTGGCAGAATTAAAAATCACCTCAAGGTTTGAAAGTTTACGCTTACTTTCTTCCTGAATTCTTTTAGCGTATTTGTCCATTGATATTTCAAGTAGGCTTGTGACTTCCTTGCTGATTTCCTCGAATGGTATTATATCATGACGCTTTGAGAATATCTCTAACTTGTCACCAATCTGAACCTTTAGCTGCTCGATGTCCCAGACCGTGTTTTCGGTCTGTTCCAGAAATTTTTTCTGAGTGTCACGTATTTCATCCATCTCATTATTGCTAATAATGGCATCCAGTAGGTATAGATAAAAAATCTTGTATGAAAACTCCGATTCTTTATTTTTCTTGTCAGCCATTTGATTCCGATCCGATATTGCATTTTTAGTTTTAAGATTTTTTGCGAACCTGTTTGAACAAAGGTGATACAAATCCCCTTTTGAGAAATTTTATTAAGATTCATGAGGGTACAAAGGTGTAGAAAAATGCAGAAGGCAATGGTGGAATAAAATATTCCAGCAAGAGCAACGACACCTGAATAATAATTGCCAGATAAATGGATTTGGAGAAACCGTAGCATGCAACGTAAATGGATGAAATACCAAAAATATCCAATATAAAATACGGAGCAAACACACCCTGGTAAGCAGAAAGTGAATTTAGCAAAATCATCAGATAATAGGAGAAATAAAATAGTACACTTATCATTAAGGAAGTGCCCCTCCTGAAATAAAGACCAAGACCTTCAGTGCCAAGCATCGAGAATGTTACCTGTTCAACAAAACCGGGATAATAGATTATTTGCATTTCGTAATATATCGATTGTCTCCCCTGAAGATCTATCAAAAGGATAAATTCCCAGATGGTTGTTACTGAGAATAACAGTACCAGACCTTTCCACGAAAGGAGAGATGAAACTATCCCATTCCTCAAGGAGGTGAATTTTATAAGGATGAAGAGTTCCAAAATTGGCATAATCATCATTATATAACCGAACACTTGGGCATCGTTAGGGAACTTAAATATACCGAAATTGAGCA
>JAJZYV010000345.1 GCA_021797955.1 Thermoplasmata archaeon | reverse complement strand
CATATTCTACGCTGCAGGAGAAGGAACTGGAAATGGAGCCGAGAGGCTATGGGGCCCTGAAACACCAGAGTTTCGTCGGAACAGGTTACTTTGACCAGGTGATGCAGATCATAAGTGGATCAGAAAGCTCCACTGTGGCAATGGCACAATCTACAGAGTCTGAACAGTTCTGAACACTCCTTTATTTTTTTATTTCAGGGTTTGCATGGGATGATTCGCTTAAAGGATTCCTACGAATTTTCTTGGAATTTCCGATTCAAGCCTTGAACCCATATCATTAACAATATACACATCAACAGTTTTCTTCTCAGTGTCAATGGATACCCATTTATCCTTCAGTGGTGATTTGAGATCAAGCTGTGCAAAATATAGCTGACATTCATCCATGAAATAATTTAGCTAAGATTAGATAAATTACCCATATAAAAGTTTGAAGAGTCTCTTTATTTTAGAAAAAATCTTTCTTTTCCAAAAGTTTCAATGAAGTATCCGTAATTTTCACTATCATCTTCCTATTACTGACAACTGTTTCTACAAGATATGCTTCTCTAAGCAAACTTATTCTTCTTGAAATAGTAGACTTTGAAAGCCCAAGTTTTTTGGATATTTCTTCTAATAATAATGGATTATTTTCAATTAATTTAAGTATATTCAGATTCCTTCTGGCATTTCTAAATAGATCTTTTGATTTCGAAATATCAACCATAGATGTTTTATCATTCTCCCTATTGTAAAAGACCACAGGTATATTGTGCGAAATCGAGAAGAAGGTTAATGAAGATATTGCAATACCTGGCCCCGCGCTTACATTAATCCATTTTGGTTTTCCTTTTTTTTCAAATAATATTTCAAGATTAACAAACACTTCAAAGAAATTAAAGATGTCATTTATAGGTGATAGAGTACATTCAACATTATTAAAAGCCAGTACCTTTTTAACTGAATCGGCAGTTTCGATAGACTTTGAATTCTTTGTTACTATTAGAATTAACTCATCTAATGGAATCCTGACGCGAAGAAAAGGTTTGATTATGAGTTCCGGCTGAAATCCTGAAATTGCAATTGAATATCTCATGCAGGTTTATTCGTTTCATATATTAAAGCCTTTATATGCAACGTTGCATGGTAATTAAAACAATTGATGCATCGCAAAAACGTATTTATATGTGTGAGAACATGAGTGCTTATGCAATTGATAGTGAATCTCGACTCAGACGGCTTTGAGATGCCTTACGATCATAGCTATCAATTATATTCTTCAATTATAGCACTGGTTTCAAACAAAGATAAGGGTACAGCTGATAAGTTACACACATACAACTCAAACTTAAAATTTAATATGAGTCAACTTATGCCAGGAGGGAGAAGAAAATTTACAAAGACAGGTTTTTCTGGAGAACGATTTATATTCATGATTTCCAGCATAGATACTAGTCTAATTACTTTTTTACAAGAGTTGTTTAATTCATCAACGAAAATTGAATTGTTTAATCATTCATTCAAAATACATTCTGTCATTAGTAAGAATGTGTACCCATCTGCTGAAATAATCACGTTGAGAACCAGAAGCCCGGTAATATTGAAAGAGAATAACAAATATTTATTCAATGAGTCTGAAGATAAAATTCTTGATGTAATTGAAACAAACATTGAAAATAAGTATCTGAAAGTTAGTGGGAGGAAGCCTAATATAAAATTCATAAAAATTATAAAATTAAAACGAAAAATAGTTGGGGTAAAAGGAATTAAACTTCCTGCATTTATGTTGGATCTAGCTATAAGTTCTGATATGGAAGTCTTGAAGTTTTTGCTTGATGTCGGTTTGGGAACTAAAAACCAACTTGGTTTTGGGTTTTTGGAAGAGGAAAAAATGGGTGATAATTTTGGTGTTTGAGCAGAAGTTTAGGGACTCGCCAAAGTTATTTAAAACAGAATTGTTTCGGAAATGTTTTAGGGAATTGTTTGACGATCCTTGTGGAGATTCACAAACTTTGGAGAAAGAACCTTTAGAAATTGTGTTAGATGATTACCTTCTTATCCCTGGAAAAGGAGGCTCCATAGGAAAATTGAAAGAGTGGTCAGATGTTACATATTTTACTCATGTGCTCAACGGAATAGTTATTTCAGGAAAAATGTTAGAAACACTGCATTTTTTGAGGAAAAATGATTCATCTCCCAATTCTGAAAAATACGTACGATTATTTTTTGCATCACTGATCCTTCATGATTCCGATAAGTTGTTTAAAGAGGGCGAATTCGGTGCAAACAACCTAGATAAAGTGTTGTTGAATAATAAACAAGAGATTATTAAAATTTTATCATACTACCTCAAGTCCTTGGGTTCACCGGAAGAGTGGTGGGATGATTTGACTTTTCTCATATTAAGAAACGAAAACAGAAGTTACAATTACGCTAACTCAATTAAAACAAAACTGGATAGAAGTCAGCTGGAAACCGTTAGTAAGTTCGTAAAACTGGGGGATCAGACAGGTGGAATAAAGTCAAGCTTGTCAAGAACAATTTTCAATGAAATGAGGGTCTTTCTGTCCCCATATTTAGATATTTTAGGAGAAGATATAAATTTAATTCAATTCAGCGATTTGCCTCAGACACTTCTTCTGGACAGACTATATCTCAGATTTCAAAAGTTTCTAAATAAAAGTGATAGAGATGTTGTTGCTTATTTCCCAGATGCAATTGTATATACGGGAAGAGAGCTCGATAAGAATGAGTATGAAAACGTAAAAGATATTTTTGCTGATGAAATGGGACCAAACACAACCAATATTGATATGATTTTAGAAAATTTTGCACCAAGTGGAAATTCTATAAGACTTGATTTCTCGAGAAATGTTGAGCCTAGTAAATCTATAGTAGAGAGTTATATTGAAAAATTCAAAGGCAGATTGTTAATTTGGCAGGGTGATGGGTGGAAAAAGTCAAATAATGAT
>JAJZYV010000344.1 GCA_021797955.1 Thermoplasmata archaeon | reverse complement strand
TACTGAAAACAAGAAAGATCAAGATAGAGATGGCAAGAATGACAAGGAAGGAGAGGAATATGAAAGAAAGAAAAGGAGGTGAAGTGGCGGGGGCATCTCATAATTAATTCTCTATTTTGTCCAGAAGTGAGAAAAACAGTACAATCCTTAAAGGTACCAAGCAATGCATTGTCAACAGCCTCGATCATTTCAGCTGTTCGGTACATACGTGACACAAGATGTCCCCTTATCTTCCTTGAGCAGAGATCCAGATATGCTGTGAGATATACCCAGCCTTCGACTTCTATGTGTATCTTAGTGAAATCATGTCCACACGTGATATTTGGTCTGGCAACAACAACTGTCCTGGGAACATGTTTCCTGTGAATCTTCTTATGCGTCGTAACAAGGTTCATGTGGCGCATGTGTCTTCTTAGACGGTTCCTGCCCATCTGGAACCAGAAAGGCGGATCATTGCTGTAACCCTTCTTGTGCCGTATGATGGCCTTTCTGTTACGATATCGGAAATGCGTCTTTCCAGATCAGCATCATATTGCGGTTCTCTCTTTCTGCGTTGATAATAGTTCATAGATCTGGCAATGCCTGTAAGGGAAGCTGATCTGGATTTTGAATAGCCATTGGCAATAAGCTCAGTCATGGCTTCCCTCTCTTTGTAGAATGAATTTTTTTAGAGTTTCGTTTGCTATTGTGAGCTCGCCAATTATGCCTTTGAGTTCATTGATCTCTCTCGTGAGAGCTGATTCAACGGTGGATCTGCCATGTTCCATTGCAGCTTTACCGGCGGAGATGAGAGCATCCCTCCATTTGTATACAGCGGATGCTGTAACATTGTACTTGCGGCAGATCTCTGCTATGGTTGAAATGTTCGAAAGCACTTCCATGACAATCCTTGCCTTATTCTCCTTTATCCTGTGCGTACCCAAGACTACCATATCGTCACCTCTGGAATTGGGAGGGGATTAATAACCTCCCTCCCTTGACTCTTCCCCTATATACGTGTTTCTCCATGCTCATATTGTCTGAACGTAAGCGGACCTGTAACATCCCAACGTCGAAATCAACCCACATCTTGAAATACTGTCTGCATGCCACCCTCTTCTTATCTAGGTTGATCACAGTATTTTTTAAATTTTTTCAATAATAATGTGATCAATGCCCTTCGGTGAAAATTTCTGCTTATTTCCTGATGTCATTGCGCTTGAGTTATCCTTTTTTAATAGGAAGAAGAACGATGTACTCTAAGCCTCCTTATCTTAACAATGCTCTATCATGTCATTTCTGCAACTTACTTGACCATTATGTGCCTGAAGTAGGTAGTTTGCACTTATCCATTTTTTTAGTTTATAATGTCTTGATATGAAGTAGCTGATTTATCATGTAAGCTAGGTATGGCTTCGGAGCAATTAGTATCTCTTCGATCATTAAGATGACACCTTCATGTTATGTTTGATCAAAAATTCTTTCATTAGACTTGAAATAAATGGACAATCAGGCCTATGAACCAATTTCTTTCACTTTAACACCTTCAAAAGACAATTTTCCTGACCAAGATGCATAGAGACCTCGAAATTGTACATCCGCAATCGGATTATTAACAGTTATGATCATCGATACATTCGTAATTCTGTCAGGGATTAGATAAGAACCATTAACAAGAAGAGTACTCAATGCTAAAATGGCACCTGTATTATTGCTATAAACAGCGTCCAATGTTATCTGATTTGAAATCGACACATTTTTAGCGCATAGCTCAAATGAAACTTTATATTTACCAGGATTCAGAAAAGTTTGCCCTCCGTACCACATAGTCTGATCTGTAAGATTATTACCATAGATAATGTTATTACCAGAAGTATCAGTTAGGGCGTCAAAATAAGTTGATGCCTTTAAGTACGAATCTAGTGGGACGTAGAACTTTATGGGACCAGTATAGTTCCTTTCGAGGAGCAATAGTCCAGATGCTTCAGCTAAGATGCCATAATGTCCACCACTATACAATGTAGAAACAAAATCACACATACTGGGATCGCCATAGTAAAACCATGGAGAATATGGGTCAGCTAAAATATAATCTATTCGTGCGTTAACAATGTTACCAGTTGTTGTCTGGTAATAGACGTGATTTGGTGTTAAATTGGTAGAGAAATTTACCAGTCCAGCTATCATATAACTTCCATTATAAGGCAATGGTCTTGGAAAATATTCCGGCATATTGTTTTGAACAAGAACGTACGGATTATTCTTAGGGATCAAACTGATCATTTTTTCGAGATCATTGAAAAGTGTAATATTTACTTCCAAGTTTTGCTTGAGGTTATAATTTGTCTCAGAATATCTATTAAGAGGTCCATAAGGCGCGTATACAAGAGCAAATAAGATAACTAAAACAAATATGATTATAACCATTTTTTTATCAATCCCAAGATTCCGGCTTATTAAGTTTTTAGATAATTTCGTCCTTGAACTTTTTTCGTTGAGTCGGTTGGAACTTAATGACATGGCGACGCCACCCATTGTTTGTAATGGTTCTTTTTCCAATCTACTGATATTGTATATTCCAATAATAGTGGCCAAATATATGAAAGGAACAATTTCTGCAGTCTCAGTTAATGACATAAACCTAGGAAATGTATATATTCCAGTATTGGATGAAAACACCAAATAAAAGTATGGTATAGTAAAAATTAGCCATTTTTTAGAGAAAATTGGCATCAATGCAACAGGCGTGAGAAAGAGCAAAATCGTAAATATTTTGTTATCCAAAGCATTTGTCAATGGTAGGGCAGTCGATGATACGTGAATTAGATTCGCAGAATTACTTAAACTTCCTCCTTCAAGAAAGAAAAATCCTAATACTAGTATAACAAATGAGGAAGTTGTGAGAAATAGTGCATATTTAAATGATTTCGGCAATTTATTTTTCTCACTCGATTTTTCTCTAATTATAATTT
>JAJZYV010000343.1 GCA_021797955.1 Thermoplasmata archaeon | reverse complement strand
TTTGATTTAATGTAAAGAAATAAATAATCAAATTCTGCTTATGTCGTGTGAAGTTTCCCAAATCTCTGATAGTGATTTTTATTTTAGGACTTCTTATTTCTGCGGTGCCACTTTCCAGAGTAACCACTTCCAGAAATACATCTGCGCAAAATATTAATTTCAATGTTCAACAAGTCAGATCAGAAAAAATCAAGTACCCTGGTTTGGGAATAAATGCTTCCAGAAATTATAATGTAAAAACTCTCGTCATGTCCAATGATACTCTGATTAATTCAAGCTACTGCAACCATGGAAACATCAGAAATCCCTACGCTTCCGTCTTCGACCCACAAAATGGATTAATCTACGAAGCCAAGTATCTGTCATCACAAATCTGTGAAATAAGTGCAAAAAATAAGAAAATATTGGGAAGCATATACGCAGGGACGGAGGTAACATCCTTAATCTACTGCAAGGCCAATTCCCAGATATATGCATCCAGTATATGTGGAAATGTAGTTAATGTAATCAACACTACGAATGAAAAGTACACGAAAACAATTTTTGCAGGCTATAGCATTTGTGCTCTGGCATTGTGCAAGAGTGATCGTACCCTGTATACTTTTAATGCCTTAAGCAGGAATATAACCGTGATCAGCACATTATCCAACAGGGCAATTGGCTCAATACAGACAAAACATGGACTTACCAATGGTATTGTATTCCAAAACGGTGGTTGCGTCGCAGGATATTCTGAAACCAGTGACATCATATGCCTCATTAACACTAAGACAAACAATGTTAGCAAAGCATTCTCGACAAGTGCGAAAATTGATGGAATTGCAGTCGATCCTACCAATGGTAGCGTATATTTTTCATCAGTGTCAAATAGTGTTATAATCTTGAACAAGACAACTGGAAACACTTCTACAGTTTGCTTCACCTATAATGGAAATCTACAGTACTGCAAAGAAGACCGAACGATGTATATGGCAGATTCGAATTTGAATGAATTTTTAATTTTCAATCCTCTAAATTTTGATATAGCAAGGATCACGTCCGTAATAGGTTTCCCAGAATCATTTTCCTTTGATAATATTTCGAACTTAGTTTATGTAAACAATTACCTTTCATGCACAATTTCTGTCCTTAATCTATCCACTCTTTCCTGTGTTTCAACAATTAGCACAACATTTTCTCCGAATTCCGTGGTATTTTCACCGCTGGGCTCTAATTTGGTGGTTGCACAGAAATATTCAAAATATCTACTGGAATTGAACCCTAAAAATTATGATATAGTTGGGAAAATAGAAAGTGAGGCCTGCTCATTTGAATTAGCAGTGAATCCCTATTCTAACTTTATATATGATCTTCTCCAGACTGTCTCAACCCTTCTTGTCTTCAATCCGAATAATTTAAGTCAGAGGGAGTGCATTCCGTTGAATGGAAGCCCAGATTCCATCACATTTAATCCTGAGAATGGAAGTGCTTTCATCGCAATCTATAACAAATGTCAAGTTGAAGAATTATCGAATTTTGTACCCGGAAAAAATTCCAGCGTTATTTCCATTTTTGACTCGATAGGAGCACCGAGTTCAGTTGTTTTTAACGTTCAAAACAAATTCCTATATGTAGCAGAGTGCACTTCTAACGAAATTTTGAAGATTAATACAGAAAATAAAAAGACCAGCAAGTCATACACAAAAGCACCCCATAGTATTGAACTCAGTCAGGATGGTCAACTGCTCTACATAAACAATGATTCTCGATCAATTACTATAACTAATCTCACAACCTGCACGAATAGTGAGATTTCAAATATTCCATATGTTGGAAATCAATTATTTTATTCAGCATCCAATGGATACATCTATTACCTGAGCTACAACAACAAGCTTATAGTCTTTAGAAGAGACGATGCACAACCGTCATGTGTTCTTAATGTATCCCTGAATTCGCAATGTCTGGCATTTATCCCCACCTCGGGCAGTTTTGTCCTTTCGGACACTTCCCATGGAACCCTGGAGATTCTTTCACCAAAGGTCATGTATAAAATAACCGTAACTGAAACAGGATTATCAGGCAAAACTAGTTGGTTTTTTAACTTAACGGGTGTTTTCGATTCCTCTCCAATTAAAATTAGCACTTCAAGTTTTCAAGCGCCCAATGGAACTTACCTTTACACTGCTCAGGTTTCGAATAAAATATTTAATTCTTCAACGAAAGGGAAAATAATTATTAATGGAAACGGAACGATTATCCATCTGGTGTTTCGGATCAATAAATATAGACAAAATTTAAAAGAAATCGGTCTGCCGGTTGGTTGCAAATGGGATCTATCAGTCAATAGTTCATTGAGTTCGTCATCAGGAAACACCATTGAACTAAACCTTGCAAATGGCACATATGAAGTGCTTGCAAGTACCAATGGAAATCTTTACAGTTCTTCTCCCATAATTTTCACTGTTGACGGAAAAAGCCAGACCATCGACTTAGACTTTTATAGCACATCCACAGGTTCACATCCCGTCTCTTCAAACAGCAACATTTATTTCTTCTTAACGGGAATTTCAGTCCTTTTAATTCTTCTGGGGTATTATGTCTACAGAAGGAAAAGATGAAGAGAAATATTCCTCTTTAAAGCAAATCGGCACTTTTCCACTTATATGACAATCATAAAGAACTCCCTCAAAGATTGCATAAAGATACGCTTATGTCACGGACCGTGGAAAGTAGTTTATTTACAGAATGAAAAATAGTGTTACTGTAAAATTTAATCCAATTTATTTTCCAGTGATCCTAAAGGATTAAATCCTTACTGTGATGAGCAATTATGATGAGTGAAAATATTCCATCTGGCGGAGACCTTGACGCACGTAGGGATCAGATAATGGCCATTTGGGAGAAGTTCTTTCAGCAGTATCACTATGAGGATTATATCACAGAAATGACCTCACATTATCCAGAGAAAAGGAGTCTTA
>JAJZYV010000342.1 GCA_021797955.1 Thermoplasmata archaeon | reverse complement strand
AGGGACTGGGTAGAAGTTTTTCTGCACGAAACAACGTTCGAACTGGGAGCATTTACACTGGAAAAGATAAGATAATCCACTCAGTCTGCCCGTCTCACATCACTCTTCAGTCTAGGCTGAAATCATCACAGTGGCATCCTTGAATCAATCACCTCTATTTCTGATTTGCGACCGGAATCTTATTCTATAACCGCGGAGTCTTTGTGATTGTGCTGAAGGCTTCAATAACACCTGAACATGAAGATCTGATATGGGCTGGGACTGACATTATCCTGGATCACTATGTCAAGCAATAGCACTCCATAGGTGCGGCACTGGTGACAGGGAAAGGACAGGTGTTCACAGGTATCAGAGCTGAGGAGAGCAATTAGGTAAATTTTTTACCTCAGGTCAAATCACCGGCTGAATGGGGCTGTGGGGTAGCTTGGCATCCTACGGGCTTTGGGAGCCTGAGACCCCGGTTCAAATCCGGGCAGCCCCATTATCGGACAGGGGATATAGATAAGACCAAAAAACGTGCCGGTTTTTATATTTCCAGTCCAGAATTTTAATTGCCATTATTCAAGTATTTTCTAAAAAGTATCTGGATGACCTTTGATCTGTTTTTTAATCCATTTCCATTCCGGATTTTCTGTTTAACATTTCTCAATCCTCTCTCAGATATCCCCAATTCTTTAACATCTTTAGGCCTCAATGATAGAATCCAATTGTAGAACTCTATTACGTTCTCATATTCCAGATAATCATCCTCTTCAATTCCTGTAATCTGTGTTTCGTCAAGGTTGTTTGTTTCTTTGCCTATGTATCTGATATGATCAGCAATGATATGTTTCCTCTGGGCAATGCCTTCTAAGAATTCTTAAATCTGTCTAATGTTATTATTACTCAGGTTGTATAGTTTATAAATCGAAATTTGTTCGTATTCACTATTTACTGGTTCTCCCTTTGTTCTTATGTCATGTAATTGTTATTTTAGAACCTCTTCGATTGTCTTTTTTTCCTCTTTTGTTACTCCATAAATTTTATAAATAATAATGTCAAGTTGTGAATCTATCTTGCTTATTTCATCTATGATTCTGTTACTCTCATCGGTTTTTTTATTATTTAATTGGTTGAGTTGTTTATTTAGTTTTATTATCTTATCAACTAGCTCTATTATCTTATTTTGCTCAGACATGGAAATAATTTTAATTGGAAACTTTTTGGCATTGACAATTAGTATTTTTTGGAAAAGTGTTTTTGTTGGGTCAAGGTATTTTTCTTTATGATAATAGCTCATTAATTTTGAGTTTAACAAAGCAAGTATATATTTTATTTTAAACTCATTTTCGTTTTTTGATATTAGATTAAAACCTATTTGTGTATTATACAATTCTTCATCTGTATATCCCGCATATATTCTAGGCGGTTTACCACTAATTATCTGTCTTACTACTATATGTGGACTCGCGAAGAATCTTTTTTCTCTTGGTGCACCCAACCAATTCCCGTAGCTTATATACTCTTTTCTATTCCAAAATATACCATAACGTATTATATCTTCACCAGATAAAAGTGGTCTAAATGTTTCATCGTTTTTTGTATCTGAATGAAAAACACGGTTCTTTATTTGTTGCTCAGAATGTCCCTTATACTTATCATAGGGTGTCAATCCTAATGAAAAATCACATATGTCAACAAGACTTTTTGTATTGTTTCCTTCGATTTTTTTCAATATTGCGTTAGAAATTGAGTTGGCTGAGAGGTTAATAATATGATTTCCAAGTTCCCAAACATTTTGATTAAAATGCATGATATTTAAACAATTGTCTTTGTTTATCGAGTCGATTTTAGCATCTCTAGGATACAAATAAACTTCACATTCTTTTGTTTTTGATCTTTCTTTACACTTTTTGTAAATCAATATGATTGTTTCAATTTTAACACCTTCGAAAACATCGTCAGGAAGCCTAATAATTTTAGTTAGGATGGTTTGATTTAACAGAAGAGTCCGAATCTTTTTATATGATTCATTATATAAAATAGAGTTGGGAATGATAAATCCGAAATATCCTCTATTTTTTTGTAAACTTAAGGTTCTTTCAACAAACGTTGAATAAATATTCATTCTATTTTCAGTTGTCGTATAAATAGTAAAAAAATGTTTTACAATATTAGGGTCTAAATGCTTAATGTCTACATAAGGCGGATTTCCAATTACAATATCGAACCCCCCTTCTTTCATAATCCCTGGGAATTCCTGTTCCCACTTGAAAGCTCTATCGGAAACAGTCGGGTCATCTATCAAGCTGTTTCCAACTTTAATGTTATTTTGAAGTATAGGTAATCTCTGTTTTCTTTCAGATATCTGCAATAACAAATTCAGTTGTGCAATTTCAACTGCTTTAGAGTCTAAGTCTACCCCAAATATGTTATTCCTTAGAATTTCAACCTTTTTTGAATAAAATTCCTCGCTGTCCAGAGTTAGCTGAGCAAAATCTGAGTTATTCCTCCAGTAATTTTCCAATTCCTTGTAAGCTCTTATCAAAAAGCTTCCAGAACCACAAGCTGGATCTAGAATTCTTACCTTTTTGATTTCCTCAGGCGTATGGGTTTTGATATATTCTCCAACTGTATTCTTTACAATATAATCCACTATATATGAGGGAGTATAATATATTCCTTGCTCTTTCCTGTGCGTCTTCGATTCCTCAAGCTTTGCTCTCTTTGGTGTTGATTTGAGGATATTTCCCAAATACTGCTCATATATATTTCCCAATACGTCCGATTCAATGATAGAGAAATCATAACGATATGAGTTGTCCTTTGAGTGATTAAGTCCTTCTATTACCTCTTGCAAGGCTTCATTGTCCATGTAAAGATCATCGCATAGATGGTGAGCAAAGAGCTTGCTGTTATAGTTTCTATCATAATCAGCATATATTCTTGATATTTCCTTCATGAGATGGCCTTTACCTTTTGAATACCATTGCCTAACAATGGATTGTAACTGATTCTCTTCT
>JAJZYV010000341.1 GCA_021797955.1 Thermoplasmata archaeon | reverse complement strand
ATTTGCCACTCTGGCTGCTTTCAAGAATAGCCCCTTTCTAATTGTTACCCTGATCCTGTCAATTATGTTCCTGATTTTGGGACAGTGGGGTTCAACACTCACTTTTTACTGGAAAGGGTATGACCTGATGTCAGACTTTCAGGTAGGTTTGTTATACTCAGTTAATGGCATAGTTGTCACGGTCGGTCAATTACCAATCAACAGACTGCTTAGAAAATTCAATGAAATATCAAGAATAAATCTTGGTTACCTATTTTACGTCTTTTCATTTTCCCTGCTACCATTTTTTAGAGGATTTGACTTTCTTATTATAGACACCATATTGATCACATTCGGTGAAAACATTAACACTCCATCAATTAATACTGCAATTAGCAAAATATCCCCTCCAGAGAAAAGGGGTCAATATTTTACATCCTTTCAAGTTCTGACAGGAGCCACCGCACCGCTAGCCCCCGTGCTTGGTATGATATTGCTCACTATCTTCTCCAGGGATCTCGCTCTTATCTGGCTTCCATTCACAGCCATGGGAGTATTGATGTTTGTTTTATTCATTCCCTTTTGGAGAAAAATAAACATGAATGAGCATAATTATTAATCCTTAATCTTCCAGACTGGAATGCCCAGGGGAATGAGTAGTATTGCTATGAGTGCTAGGGCTATCCATGAGAAGCTTATGCTTAAACTAAACAGCAGACCAAAAACCAGTGTGATTA
Organism: Thermoplasmata archaeon; assembly: GCA_021797955.1. The sequence goes on along the minus strand of JAJZYV010000341.1, from coordinate 2,289 downwards.
ATGATCCTGTTGCGATCTGCATAGCATTCATTATGGAAATGCCAAGAGCAACATACTCCTTTTCTTTCTCTATCCTCACAACGTAAGTGTATTCAAGAGAAAATATTATCACACTGCACGTACCAGCAATTATGGATGTTGCAAACAGGTATACTGGAATTTTGAAAAATAGAACGGCAACAACTGAGGAAATAAATATACCAAGAGAAGGAAGTATAATTGGAGACTTTCTCTTTGAGAAAACTCCATATAATACCATGCCTAAAAGGCCAGCAAAGAGCGATAGAGAACCAATGATCCCTGCAACGTGGGAGTTGAATCCTATATTTGTTGCAAATGGCTGCAAATATTCTTCTAGGGTAAAGTTCAGGCCCCAATATCCTGCCAGCGACATTGAAAGAAGGAGTAATGGTCTTGAAGTCATTCGTTCCTTTACCTTTGCCCTGAAATTTCCAATTATTGCTGGAGGAGGGTGATTCACAATAAAAATAAAGCCTATCATTGTAACCACTAGGGTAACCAGTCCCGAAACTCCAATAAGTGTCTGCCACCTGGCCATACCAGAAAAGTATGCAAATCCAACAACTCCAAATCCACCGCCAATTGAGAAAGCTGTGTTAAATGCCGCAATATTTCGCGATACGTTTGTTGAATCAATATCGTTCAGTACAGCAATACCGGAGGAAAAGAAGAAAGCTGATCCAAGGCCCACAAAGAATCTTGTGACCAGCAACTCAGTAAAGTTTATAGAAATTATTGAAAGAGTTGCTGCGACAGACATTATGACCATTCCTGTGAGCGCTGTGTTCCGTGAGCCTATCTTAGTTGCAACAAGTCCAGATGGTATCTGGAAAAAACCTGTTCCAATAAGGAAAGCTGAAAGAACAAGTCCAGAATATGAAGGGCTTACTCCATATGTTGATGTAATTTTGAATAATAGGGGAGATACATTATACCAATTCATGGCGTACAGTGCTCTAAGTATAAGTAACAGGGTTATGCTTCCATTTTTTCCCATTTTTTTCATTTATATCTTACCCTATTGCTGGAATTCAGGATTTTCATAATTCCACTTCCGTACTGAGCAGCTTTTTTTGGCCTTTCAACAACTTCCTTTGGAATTCCCAGCACATTCGCACATTCCCTGATTATACACTTGTTTAACCCGCACTTAGAATGATAATCCAGAGAGAGTGAAGAGAACCTCTTCTCTATCTCGTGATCCAAATAGGGAGCGATCAAAGTCTTGCCAAAATATTTTGCCAATTTTAACTCTCTGGGAAGAGTTTTCTCCTTGAGTTTCTTCAAGCTCAATGAATTATCCCGATCCCTTCCATCCTTGAATTTTGCATATCCATAAAAGATCTCATCTGCCCCCTGACCTGTGATAAGAGAATCTTCCCTGATGTTACCCAGAACCACAGCAAGTACAGTTTCGAAGCCAACATCAACATTTTCAATGTTTGGATCAATCTTTTTGACTATATCATGGAATTCTGTTACAACTTCCACATTCAGTTTGATTTCCGTCAGTTTCTTTCCTAATTCATTGCAAATCAACTTGGAATAGTCCATATCTTTTGAATTATCCACTCCTGCGGTGTAGGGATTTACAATATCTCTGAACAGATAAAAAAGGACTGAACTGTCTATGCCTCCCGATATTGAAATAGCAGCATCTCTCGCGACAGATTCATACTTTTTCAAACACTGCAATAGGTATTCCGAATCTTCCCTAAGAGTCACTTGGAACAGTAATAACAATGAATAAATAATCTTAAGGATTAACCTGATGTGGATTATGTTCCGGATACCTCTGTCATAATTGACGGAAGGTTCACAAAGTATTTGGATACAATGCAGAGCGGCTCAAGGATCCTTTTCAGCGAGGCAATGCTTGCTGAAGTTGAACACCAGGCCAACAAGGGTAGAAACACAGGATTTACCGCTCTTGATGAAATGGAGAGAATACGTGAAAAATGTATTGATACAGGAATCACTGTTGAATTCGTGGGTTCAAGACCAAATCAATGGCAAATGATAAATGGTCACAATGGAGAAATAGACAACCTGATAAGGGAGATAGCGAAGGGATACGAAGCCACACTTGTAACCGGTGACCAGGTTCAAGCCAGAATTGCAAAAATTAAGGGAATTAAATCAGTATATCTTCCGCCCAACGAGAGTAATGAGACCAACTTTGAACAGTTCTTTCTAAAAAATACAATTTCAGTGCACATGAAGGCGGATAATTATGTAAAGTTGAAAAATGGGGCTCCTGGAGATGTG
>JAJZYV010000340.1 GCA_021797955.1 Thermoplasmata archaeon | reverse complement strand
TCCGTTTACTGCAAGAAAAATTCCTGCCATGGAAACAAGCCACCAGAGTGACTTCTTCTTGCCATATTCCTTGTAAATGAAGAATAGGAAAAATGGCAGAGTAATTGCAGGAAATTGTTTAACAGAAAGCGCCAAGCCATAAAAAATTCCTGAATATTTGACTCTCGGGAGCACAAAATATGAGGCCATCATGAGAGAAGCCCATACAATGTTTAGATCAGCAAGACTCACCTGAGAGGAATAGATACTTAGGCTCAGAAAAGGAAGGAGCACGAGGGCCGAATTCAGCCATTCCTTTCGGGACCAGCCCTTGTACCATGCGAGGAAGATCGGCACGGCAAAAAATGGAAGCATTACCAGTGAACCTTTTATGTTGAGAATTTCAGCAGGTAGCATTGATATAAAAGAAAGGGCAGGATAGGTCAGATAGTAAACATAACCTCCGGTGGTCAAAGGAGTATTTGCGTAAATTGGATATCCGTAATACCCAAACCCACCTGCTATGTTTTTTAGGTTGTAGGGATTCAACCCGTGAAGGAACAAGTGCGCCGAGTAGAGGTCAACCACAGACTCATCTGTGGGAAATTTCATCGAATATGAATAAAACAGATAAATAACGAACATTATTGTACCCAGAACAAACAGGAAGAACAGAAGAGACAGGTATTTCTCATTCTGAGCCAGTTTTTCACGGAATATGATGAAATAGGCAATAATAATTATTGGAATTGCAAAAACTCCATAATAAATTGGATTTGGAGTTGTGAATACAGGAAGGACTGATGTCCTACTTAGTGGAATGATCACAACCAATACCGACAATAAAATGAGAAGAATAGAAACTGAATTACTTTTCACCTCACTACTTCGTGTTGCCATGAATACACATAAAAAGGCAAGAATGACATCTGTCCATTCGAAGAACCATGCAGAAAAACTCAGATAACCAGATGAATGCCAGGTAGCTGTAGCCCCAACTATAAGGAAACCTGCCAGAATCATAAAAGCGAATCTATAATCGTAACGTACTTTGTTAATCCTCATTTCAAGACTGTTCTCCATTCATAAACCGTATCAGGTTGTGAAATTGTATGCCCACATTGATGTTTTACTCAGGTAATCAATTTGTTGAAATACGGCCAAATGTTTTGATAAGAACGGTGAAAGAATTGCAGACTATAAAATTTGTTTAAGAATATTTTATTTAACTTTTACAAATCAAATTACCACTATCCATTTTTCACATCATTTTCTAATTTTATCCAGAGATATCTCACAAAATTTTTGTCAAATTGAAAAATGAAATTAAACGATCTGGAATTCAGAAATCAAGTCGTGTAAAAATCAAAAATAAAATATCAAATGATTATAGCTTACCTACAATGAAAGGAGTAATACTGCATGGGGGCAGTGGAACCAGGTTAAGACCCCTAACATACACTGATGTCAAACAGCTTCTCCCATTGGCCGGTAAGCCTGTCAGTGAATATGCTCTTCTTAACCTAAAAGAGATCGGGGTTACTGAAATTAACATAGTCTTAGGTGAAATAGGTGGAAAGGAAGTCAGAGAGTATTATGGAGATGGATCCAGATGGGGAGTTAAGATTACATATACATTCCAGGGTAAACCTCTTGGAATAGCACATGCAATTGGGATGACCCGTGATTTTGTTGGAAGTAACAGTTTTGTTGTTGTACTAGGAGATAACTACTTTCAAAATGGATTGAAGGAATTGGCCGACAAATTTAATAATGATGCCTATGACAGCTTACTTGCACTTACCAGAGTAATGAATCCTTCTCAATTTGGTATCGCAGAAGTAAAAAATGGCCTCATTGTTTCACTGATAGAGAAACCGAAAGAACCAAAATCAGATCTTGCCATTGCAGGGGCTTATTTCCTTACGCCTAAGATTTTTTCAATAATTGATACTCTCAAGCCTTCATGGAGAAATGAACTTGAGATCACGGAAGCATTTCAGCTAATGCTTGACAAGGGCATGAATTTAGGATATTCCATTATTTCGGGATGGTGGAAAGATACAGGGACAGTTGATGAATTCCTGGACTGTAATAGAATGGTTCTTGACAAAATTTCCTCAAATGAGGAAACGCACGATTCCAGATATGAGAGAATGGTTTCAGGTAGGGTTTACGTAGGTGAAAATGTTAAGATAAATGGCCAGAGCCGCATACTTGGTCCCTGTTACATTGGTGATGGCACAACCATAACAGATACCTATGTTGGACCCTTTACCAGCATCGGTTCAGGATGTAATATAAACAATATAGAAATTGAAGATTCAATTGTAATGGACGGAAGCAATATTGAAACTGCAAATGGCATAAGAATATCTAGAAGCCTCATTGGTTCCAATGTTTCAGTTAAACCAACTTCTTCAAAAACCGGCACCATAAGGCTCCTTATTGGAAGGGACTCCAAAATTGAAATGTGAAGGTTAAATAATGTCAAAAATAATGATTTTTGGTGCAGGAGGTCAGCTTGGCAGAGAACTTGTCAGGTTGTACCCAAATGCGATGAAATTTTATCATAAACCAGATCAGCAAAAGGAATTTGTTGATGTAACCAACTCGGAATCTGTCAGGTCAACTATAACAGAATCATCGCCAGATGTTGTGATCAATGCTGCAGCCCTTGCCAACGTGGACCTTTGTGAAAAAGATCATTCGCTTGCATATGAGGTGAACGGAGAAAGTGTACAATCAATGGTTTCAGCTAGCCGTACCATAGGAGCAACCTTCATCCATATATCCACAGACTATGTTTTCGATGGAAAGGATGGGAATTATAATGAGAAATCACTGCCAAATCCAATCAACTATTACGGACTTTCCAAACTTGTTGGTGATGTTTATGCACTTTCATATGAGAATTCATTAGTAGTAAGAACATCAGGCGTCTTTGGATATCAGAAGAATTTTCCGCTTTACGTCTTTGACACTATTAGGAACAATAAAACTGTAAACGCATTTGAAAGATCGGAA
>JAJZYV010000339.1 GCA_021797955.1 Thermoplasmata archaeon | reverse complement strand
TGACGTAAACCCTCTTCCCGAGATATCTACTTGGCATATCTGCCCTGGCAGATGTCCCCTGTTTTGTCACAGTCCTTTCCAATATCCCTTCTATCTCATCATCTGATATACTCAGCTTGTTGTCAGGGACAAAGACCTTTCTGCTCACATATTGTTGGTGCACACATGGTAATAAGCATGTCTATGGACATACGCATATTATTGCGTGTCATGTATTATTGAAATGCCGAGAATAACCGGTGAAGATGTTCAGTACAAACTTGAGGAGATCGACAGCACGCTCATGAACAAATATAAATTTGAACATCCGAAGAAAGAGAGGGATTGAATAACATATGAGCAGGAGTTTTCCACCAGAATTAAACCGGCGGTGAAAGAGCTTGACCCACTTGTAAATGAAGCAGTAGCTTCAATAAAGATCATTCATGTCCCGGGGCATCCACATTCATTATCGCTAAACCAGAGGGTTAAGCTGCTTCTCATAAAGCAGCTTGTTGGTGAATCCAACAGGATGTTTGCAAACATGCCTGCAATATTCTCCATGCTTTCCGGTATAGATATATCATACAAAACAGTTGAAAGACTCTATTCAGACGAAGAGGTCAGAATGGCAATTCACAATCTCCATGAGCTCATACTGAAAGGAAAAGATATAACCAGATCAGATGCAACCGGTGATGGCACCGGTTATTCTCTAACTGTAAAGAAAAACTGTGAATCGCATGCACAGAAACTGAAGGCCATTGCAAAGGATAATCCCGATCATGGTAAAGATGCAAAGAAATCTAAAATTCATAAGAAACGGTTGTTTGCATATTCATTCGCCATAATGGATCTGCAATCCAGACTGTACTCACCCTTCGGTTCATCTATGAAATCTGAAAGAGAAGCATATGACAGGGCGATGAAACTTCTATCGTCCATTGACGTGGAGATGGATTCCATCCGTCTTGACAGGTATTATTCATCCCCGTCATACATGGATAAGCTTGGCAATACGAAGGTTTTCATAATACCAAAGAAGAATTCCACTCTGAATGGATCAAAGAAATGGAAAGACACAATGAAGGATTTTGTTGAGAATACCATGCCGTATCTGGAAGAGTATCACCAGAGGAGCAATTCAGAATCAGGATTTGCAGCGGACAAGAAGATGCTTGGATGGAATATAGCACAGAGGAGGGATGACAGGATAGATCATGCACTGTTCTGCACTGGAACCTGGCATAATTTGTTCAACATGGGCAGGTCATAGAATAGTGTCCCACACTCGAGGCAGGACTATGGTGATCATCAACTGTTATTTCATTTGCAAAAAAATTGACAGAGAACCCTGATATCATTGATTCCACGAATGAAGTTATATAATGAGCATTACATCATACAGAAATTTGATTCAAAAACGTCGAATGTTAAAGTGTCCAGAGCGTATTTTCACGTAAAATTTCTGACACTCAATGATCGCCATAGAGGCAGACATAACGTTTAAATACTAAAAACACCTAAAACGCTCATGGAAATAGAAAAAATGGAAAGGTATATATCTGCATTCTGTACAACTGTTGAAACCTAACACACATTAATTTTTTCATATGCTTTCTTACAGGCTAAATAATTTAAGGGAGATTAAACACAATGTCCGACCTATCGTTAGCTTTTTATAAATTGCAAATGAACCGATTGTTTTCGCGGCTAGGATTTTATTTTGCCCTAGTTTTAGCTATGTGGTACACTATAGAAATTACAGGTTCTGTGTTCCTAACAGGTTTAGTGGCGTTCAGCTTGACTATTTCCGGGCTGATTTCGTCCCCTTTGTCCGGCCACATATTAGACAGATTCCATGACATTAGAATAGTGGTCTATTCAACATTAGGAGAACTCATATCATATATGTTTATGGGTTTAATGATAGTGCATATACTCCCATTTTTCACTTTATACCCAATAATGGGGATGATTTATTTCATGATGACGATAGGTAGCATGGCAAGTTACGTCTTTACACCCAATATTGTTGCCGAAAACAAACTACTAAAGGCTAACTCTGTGGGAGAAATCTCTCTTACAATTTCTGAAGGTGTTGGCGCGATCCTAGGGGGTTCTCTTTTGTACTTAATTGGAAGTTATTCGTTGATAATTATTTCTATTTCCATGTTATTGTTCTTAGCTCTCATTCTTGTTATTAGGTTTCATAGAGATAATATCTTTATACCTAATGTAAAAAAAGAAAACTCTGAAGATATAAGTGGTTGGAGAGAAACCTTCGTATTCGTGAAATCCAAAGTTTTGATGATAGTCATTTTTTCATCTGTTCTTAATGCCCTTCTGATCATAATGGATGTACTTGGGGCGCCACTCATCAACGTCACGTTGCATTCCAGTTCAATGTTTTATGGTTTCTACATTGGAACTTTTTCTATTGGGGGCTTAGTGGGGGCTTTAATGATCGGAAAATTGAAGCCACATAATATATGGTTATTGGTATTCTTCTATTTCGCTGTCTCTGGATTTTCTTTCTTTATTATGGGAATGGTTCGTATCACATTGATCGTGGTACTTTTGCCCTTCTTTATTGGAGTGTTGGCCTCGGTTTCTAATATACCACTAATGACATATTTGCAGAGAGAAATCCCAGAGAGAATATTGGGCAAGGCAACTTCGTTAATGGATACTCTTAGGCTAGGGCTGGCCCCTTTGTCTGCGTTCCTCTTCTCAGTAATAGGTTCATATTACACTGTAGGGGCATCATTTGCAGCAGTTGGTGTGTTACTAATATTGATATCCATACTAATTCCGTTCACAAGCATAAAAAGGATAAAACTACCAATTTACACTACACCTTAAACTATTTCTTTTTAAGATAATTAAGTGCAAAGCCATACCTCTATAAAAGATTAAATACAATTTATATTATTATAATATATATCATATTTTAAAACAAATTGTAAAATTTAATTGTCCTGTTAAGATGTGGGTACATGTCGATTGATATTCAGATGAAGATGAAAA
>JAJZYV010000338.1 GCA_021797955.1 Thermoplasmata archaeon | reverse complement strand
TTGCCCCGTACTCTGAAGTTCTCTTCATTATGTATCCATTCTGGTCTTCTATCGCTTCCATTACTAATTCCTCTCAGATCAAAACCTCTCTAACGTGATTCCTGTGACAAGAAAGTGTCTCAAATTTTTTGTAGGTTTCAGGAGAGGTATCCTTACCTTTACACAACTTTCGGGATTCTATGCTTGGATAATGACCAAGCAATTTATCTCTTGAACCTATTAGCGATCTATCCTGAAATGATTGGAATTTCTGGAGTCCGGAATAAAGTGACTGAACATCACAGCACTACGATGATTACGATCTAGGGATGGAGAATAAGGGGACTGTGTGTGTTGTGGGGGGATTCAGCTAAAACAACGATAGCAATAAAAACATTGAGTTCTAAAACCAATTTCTTTCAGAGTCCTTGACGCCAAGAAGGTACTCCTTAGTCAATTGTTCCTCAGGTACTGGCTTTTCTGCAGGTATGTAGAGTTGCACAGGAATTTTTAGTTTTCTCAAATACTGACAAAGAATTGGCCCCATTTCGCTCCATTTAAGATTTCCAAGACCACATCCCAATGCAGGGATAGCAAGTGATTTTATTTCTAATGACTCATAATTATTCACTAGCCATTCGAGTCCTTTTATGATGCCTTCTTTCAATGCTGGCCGTCTCCAATCATCTTTGGTAGGAAAAAGCAGAAACCAAGTGTTGTGGTTCGGCCCCTTCTTCAGATATGATGGGGAATCAGCCAACTGATCATCAAGACCTCCCTCTCGCTTGTATAAGACTGGCCGCCCCATTCTCAGTGTCTTGCTCCTGCATGCATCCTGATACTTTACATAGACGTCTGGAAACTGGTACTTGGCACGGGATGCAAGTCCTTTTCCCATAACTCCTTTTGTATTTACACTTACTGTTAAGGTCTGAAGTCCAGAAAAAAACATATCTCCTCTTACCAGCGTCAGGTTTTTGGTCAAGGGATGCTCGTAATCAGGCTCGAAAAAAGTTCGTTCGTCCACCACGACCTGAGGATGAATACTCGACCTGGCTACTATTTGTTCCACCTTCTCCTTAGTTTTTTGATTTGACACAAGTATTGTATGAATTTGATCCTCGGGGTACCTGTCAGGAACAAGAGTTTCTGCCATGATCCTCCTTTTTGAGCCATCTTCTTCTTTCCAGTACTCGAGCCCATCGACATCCTTTAAACTTTCAAGAACATGGAAGAACTCAGACGCGGGAAAAAACCTTGTAGGCCCATTGGCAGCGTTTCCATCGGTTACCAAAGCTCCTAGAGTTTCCACTGCTGGCAGAATGTAACAAGATAGTACTGCCAAATTCGCCGAACCGATATTGGATTTGACGAAATATAGCATTGGATTCCTAGGTTGCATGTAAAAATTAGCATATTGCCACAAGGATTTTTTATCTGGGGTTAGTTTATTCTTTCTAAGATTGACAATTTCCTGATTGTATATCTTCTTGTATTTTATTCCTTTTTCTTCAATCAGTTTGTGCGAGAGAATGCCATTTTCGAGAATGGAACTAATATTGTCTATGTGAGTGATGTAGTAAAGATTTCGATATCTGAATCGGGGGGGGTTGCCAGGTTCCGCCCCTTTGAATAATCCCGATACATTGTCTACAGATCCATTTGCCATTATAATGGCATTTAATATGAAAGAAAGTAATAAATTTGATGTTCACAGGGGTGATTGTTTTATATCATTTATTGTCTAACTTTTCGGAACGCTATGACGGAAATTATTTTGAAGCATAAAGAAATCAAAAAGTTTCCAGGAGTCATTGTGGATAATGTACATAAGTTGCTGTAATTTCAAAAAGATCCTATACAACCTTAACCAGCCTCCGTGTGTATACACTTTCTTCCAGTTACCAATTCCTCCTTTATACACGTCGTTATTGTACCCCTTTTTCCCTTCTGATCTCTCATATGGGAGAGATTATTTTTGCATTCTTGCCTCTTCTTCCATAAAGTTGTTAAAAACCGCTCCATCAGACTTTTTTCCATTTTTGCAATCTTGAAAAGAAGTACTTATTTTCCCCTTCATTACTTCCAATTGGTCCTGCATTTCTTTACTCGCTCAAAACCGAATTATGCTGGGAACTATCAATTTTACAGAAGATCTAACACACTATCGTATCTGATTGGAATTCGAAAATAGTAACTGTAAAAAGTCATGCAAGAACCGATAACTTCCTAAAAATTCTTGAACCTTCTATTCCACTTTACAAGGCACGTTTGGTCTTACTTGAAGTCTCTAATAGTGGATTGTTTAAAAGTGTATGTCTCAACCCAAAAATGACAGTTTCATTGGACGACGGAGAATACATTTTAACTTCAATAAGTCCCGAGATCGGAAACGAAGCCAGACTTCATGATTGGGGAATGAGCAACTCAGTTTTGCCTGTAGAAGACCAAACAGACGACCATTATATTAAGCAACACTTTGGTATAGTTCCAGTTTCAGAAATGAGAAAATGGATGAAATTCATTGCATTTAAGACAGTTGAAGGTATCAACTCAATCAGATTGGGGTCGATAATCAAATAATCACCAAATCAATAGGCGAGAGATTTGATTTCACCGTTTGAGTTTATGGAAAAAGCGAGTCCGGAGTGCCAGTGTTTTCGAAGCTTGCAAAGGCATGCTGGATATGGAATGATGAGAAGAAGGGATTCATGAGAACTCTCTTTGTGTTCGAGATACTTCTCATACCATTTGCCGCGCTGTTCTTCGACTGGTCCATGACAATCGGCGTGTTCATGATTGGAGGCACCTCAAGCGTACCGCTCTGGGTGGTGTTCTCCTTCATGTCCGCTGGGATGGGCGCGTTCCTCGTGTTCATGATCATGATTTTCATGTCGCTTCTTAAGGGAGGAATACCATGAAAGCTAATCTCACAGAATTTGAGGACTCGCTTCTTGAGAATGGCAGAGCTGCAAAGACCATCAGAAACACCATTGGCGATCTCGAACGGATACAGAGATCTGTCCCCATACTCTC
>JAJZYV010000337.1 GCA_021797955.1 Thermoplasmata archaeon | reverse complement strand
CCATGCAATATTCCACCGGCGTTTCAAATATCATGCACTTGGCTTCTTTTGCCATTATTGATATCATTTCTCTCAATCGCATATTACGAGCAACCCCTCCCGTAAGAAGGATTTCTCTCTTGCCTGTTGTATATATGGCTCTTTCCAGAGTTTCGCATAGCATAGAGAATGATGTTTCCTGAATGCTGTAGCATATATCTTCAACCTTTTCTCCCTTCTCCTTAAGGTGTTTCGCGGCAGTATATATTCCTGAAAATGCAGTGTCCATACCTTTTACCGAATAGGGCAGATCAAGAAGTTTCTTCCCGTTCAGGGCATATTGCTCAATTACTGGCCCACCCGGAAATGGTATTCCAATGTCTCTGGCAAACTTATCCAGCATGTTTCCGATTCCTATATCAAGGGTTTCCCCTACCACTCTGTATTTTCCATTGCTTCCTGTTATAATTTGAGTATTTCCACCGGATACATAAAGAACTATTGGATCAGTAGATCCTGTTGTTCTTTTTCCTATTTCTATATGACCAAGAGGGTGATTTACACCAAGCAACGGGATTTTATTCTTAATTGATAACGAACGGGCTGCCACTGCCACTATTTTAAGACATGGCCCAAGACCTGGACCTCTGGAGAACCCAATGAGATCTATGTCACCAATATTCATTGATGATTTATGAAGAGCTTCCTGAATAACATTGAGAACATTCTCAAAATGATGATTGGCAGCTTCCCGAGGGTGTATACCTCCATCCTTTGGATGATAAGTTCTGGAGCTTGTGTAATAAATTTTGTCTTCATCTATGATACCTGCACTAACTGTATGTGCAGTCCCTTCAATCCCCAGAACATTCAATGAAATCCTTCTCTTTCCGTTCCATGATATTCTGCCTTAATTAATATGTTACACACCAAAGTATTTTGTTCAACTTAATATTTCTATTATATCGATATACATATAGTGCTAAATTCTTTACTTCTCAAAGGAATTAAACGCTTATAAAATCGCGTTTTTGTGCCAATAATACTTTGTTAACTACTTTTGATATTTTTTGAAGATATACGATCGTAAATGCACAAATGATATCTTTATAAGTCATTTATTGATTTAGTGGAACTCTATCATAAATAGGGAGTGTAAAGATATATGGCAAATTCAGTAGCGATAATCGCTGACCCAAGAACAGGAAAGAGTTACAAGAAAGAGGTTACTCCGGAAAACATGAGTATATTGACAGGCAGAAAGATAGGAGAGGAAATAGATGGAATCTTTTTCGAAATGCCCGGATACAAGCTCAAGATAACCGGTGGCTCAAGTATTGATGGCTTTCCCATGAGAAGAGATCTGACAACATCAGGAAAGAAGCGAATTCTGGTAACCTATTCAGAGGGAAGAAGGGCTAAAAAAGGAATTAGAAAGAGAGTAACTTTCAGAGGATCACTTATCGGATCAGATATATCACAGTTGAATCTTTCTATCTTACAATATGGCCCTAAGGCCCTGGATGAACCTGAGGCAAAGAATTAATGACTTCGGATCTTCCTCAGCCTACAGTAAATATTGGTATGGTCGGACATGTTGACCATGGTAAGAGTACCCTTACAAGAGCGCTTACAGGTACCAAAACCGATATTCATTCTGAAGAGATAAAGAGAGGAATATCCATAAAATTAGGATATGCAGAGACTCCCATTTATGTCTGCAAAGATGAAAGTGGGAACGAAAAATATTCAAGAACTTCAACTGATGAAAGCTGCAAATTGAAGCGTGTTGTTTCGTTTGTTGATGCCCCTGGTCATGAAACATTGATGGCTACTATGCTATCGGGGTCAGCAATAATGGATGGCGCACTGCTTGTAATAGCTGCAAATGAAAAATGTCCTCAGCCTCAGACAAGAGAACACTTAATTGCCATTGAAATAATGGGAATAAAAAATATTGTTGTTGTTCAGAACAAGATTGACCTGGTAACAAGAGAAAAGGCAATTGAAAATTATAAAGAAATAAAGAATTTCCTCAAGGGAAGCATAGCAGAAGACGCTCCTGTAATTCCTGTCAGTGCGTATCATAACAGGAATATAGATGCTCTTTTCAAAGCCATTGAAGAATTTATACCTACCCCCCCTCACAAAGCCGATTCCGATCCAATGATGTACGTTGCAAGGTCTTTTGATATAAACAGACCCGGTACAAGTATATCGGAGTTGAAAGGTGGAGTCATAGGAGGTTCTCTTGTAAGTGGAAGTCTTGAAGTTGGAGATGAAATTGAAATAACTCCCGGATTGCAGCTTACAAAGGGTAATAAACAGGTATGGGAAAACATATTAACGGAAATTACAAGTTTGATGGCAGGTACCCATTCATATGAGAAAATAATTCCCGGTGGATTATCAGCAGTGGGAACTAAATTGGATCCTTTCTTAACAAAGGGAGATTCACTTACAGGAAGAATAGCAGGGAAACCTGGAAAACTGCCTCAAATGACCATGAATCTAACAGTAGAAACACATCTTCTCAAAAGAGTGGTAGGTTTTACTGAAGATATGAAAGTTGAGCCAATCAAGAGCAAGGAAAGTTTGATGCTTACAGTGGGAACTTCTAACACCGTAGGTCTTGTTACAAGTGCCAGAGATAGCTCCGCTGAGATTATTCTAAAATATCCAGTTGCAGCGAGGGAAAAAGAAAGAGTTGCACTGGCCAGAAGAATTGATAACAGATGGCGTCTCATTGGCTATGGGACACTTTTATCTTTGTAATAATTGCAAGATTTATTCAGAATACATTTTTCACAAACAGGTTTGGATTTACAAAAATTCTTACTCAACTCCACGATCATAGCATGAAAGTTTTTCAGTCTCCATATGTCGTGATTGAGGATATCAGTGATACGTTCCAATTTACCTATTTCTCTGGGATTTTTTAGTAAACCATATCTTGTCATGAATCGTGTTGTATATTTATCGATAACAAATCTTGGGAAATTCATTGCGTATAGGAGAATTGAATCCATTGTTTCTCTTCCTATAC
>JAJZYV010000336.1 GCA_021797955.1 Thermoplasmata archaeon | reverse complement strand
AAGGTTGTAAACTTCTTCCAATTTCTTGGGAAATTGTTTGGTGAACTCTCTAATCAGATAAATTATCTTGTCATTGAAGTCCTGGTAAACTCCACCTATGCTCATGTAATTTGTCTCCTGTCGTGACCCACTGATTTCCGTAAACAGGTCAAGTACTTTCTCCCTCTGATCAAATACGTAAAAAAATGGTGTTAACATTCCGAGATCTAAACCATAGGCGCCTGCCCAAACAAGATGGGAAGCTATCCTGTTTAATTCAGCCATTATGGTTCTTATCCAAACTACCCTTTCTGGTGGAACTATATTTAGAAGTTTTTCCGCTGCTTCAAGATAGCCGACTTCCATATTCATTGCGGCAACATAATCCATACGGTCAAAGTAAATGAGTGCGTCGCAATAAAAGTCTAGTTCACATATTTTTTCTGCATTTCTGTGAAGGTATCCTATTACAGGCTCCACCTTTTTAACCGTTTCTCCATCAAGAGTTAATTTTAATCTTAAAACACCGTGTGTTGAGGGATGCTGTGGTCCCATGTTCAGTTCGATGTATCTCTCCTTCAGTTTTCCTTCCTGCATCAAGATTACCACCCATCTCCTGGATCAAAACTTACGTAATCTTCACCCTCGTCATCCATATTCACATACTGTACCTTGCTCAAATCATAGTCTTTCCTGAGTGGGTATCCGACCCATCCCTCAGGAAGCAGTATTCGACTTAAATTTGGATGCCCCGTAAACTTTACACCCATCATGTCGTATTGTTCCCTTTCATCCCAGTTTGCGCTTTCGTAAACTGACGTGAGGGATGGGATTTCGGAATCGGTAGTTTCAGACTTTAACACCAGCATTTCTTCTGTTTTGCTGTTGGTAAGGTGATAGACCACCTCAATTCTGTCCCGAAAATCAATGCAACTGATGAGCGATAGTGAATCAAAACCCATTGCCTTTACATCACTGGCAGCTTCCACCAGATTTTCCCTTTTTACCCTCAGGACCTTTCTTCCATCCTTACCCTGCTCTTCCTTTGCTTCGTAAGCCATGGTCTATCTGTCCTCCTCTCCCCGAATTTTCTTTTGAAGTAGCATTATGCCGTTTGTTAGTGCTTCTGGGGTTGGAGGGCATCCTGGTACATATACATCTACAGGCACTACCCGATCCACTCCCATTACTACTGAATATCCTTGATTGTATGGTCCACCCTGAATTACACAGACACCCATCGCTATGACATATTTCGGGTAAGGCATTTCATCATAAAGTCTCCTCAGTCTTGGAGCCATCTTTTTGGTAACAGTTCCAGAGACTATCATTAAGTCGGATTGTCTTGGAGAATTCCTGAATACCTCGCTTCCAAATCTTGAGATATCAAGTTTCGAAGCCTGAGTTGCCATCATTTCTATAGCACAACACGCTAAGCCGAATGTAAGGGGCCATAGAGAATTGCTTCTGGACCATTCCATTGCTTTTTCCATGGTTGTGGTCATAAATCCAACATCTCCGCTTTTCATTTGATCCACCTCATGTATCCTTTTTTAAATGCATAAAATACCACGGTCATTGGCATTGAAATAAATATTATTGTTTCTATGAATGGGTATAAACCCAGACTCTTAAAGTCAAATGCCCATGGAAGCAAAAGTGCCATATCAATATCGAAAAGTATGAAAAGGAGCACTATTACATAATACTGCACCCTAACGAAGGATTGGTATGAACCTCTGGCAACTTCTCCAGATTCATAGGGTTCAGTGTAGCTTGAACCCTTTACGGGGGATGCTTCCTTGGAAAGATTCCTTATGACATCATCTGGCCTGAATGAAATTTTAGAATTCAACGGTTTTAACCTCGACTTGTCAAGGCTTGGAAGAACTGTAAAAAGAAGAAACATAGCCAGTGCCAGCAATACAAGTGTTATTAGTGCTGGTATATAGCCATAAAGCGACATGAAACCATATTTTTGGAAAATATTTAAGTGTTGTTTAATTTAGACCTTTATTTTTCTTGGTATTTAATATGGTGGCAAGCGAAGATGGATCGACAGGTCTATCTGTCATTGAACTTAATTTGGAAATTAATGTTTTCATATTTTGCATGTCCTCAGCACCAAGTTCGGAAATTATCTTTTCCAGTTGATCCTTATCAAGCGGGAACAGTGAGTCTGAACCGGTTATATCGTTTATAGGCACTCCCCTGGAAAGAAGATCTATACCCTTCTCCATTGAATACCTTCCCAGGTCTCTTTCACTGCAAAATTTCAGAACTTTTTTGAGGTTTTCGTCCGAAATGGTCTTCCCATTTTTCTTTTCTACCTCTGGAACAGTTTGGATCAGTATTCTGGTGATTAATTTCCCATTGCCATTCTTTTCAACATCCTCCAGGATTTCTTTCCTTTGGGAAACAATCATTGTTCGCCCATCCTGTTGAGAGATTCCGTACTTCTTGACTAGTTTGGAGATTTCTTCATCAAGGTTACCCGGTACCATACTTCTTGATCTTTTCATAATTTCCTTAGTTACATCAAAAATTGGAATATCGGTTTCAGGATACATCCTGCTGCTTCCCGAAAGGGGTCTCATAAATCTTGTTGAATTATCTTCCATAGCGGCTCTTGTCTCCGAAAAGTCAAGGGAAATGAATTTTTTTAACCTCATTTCTATAGTTGACGCAGCTGCTTCTATTTTATTTGGATCAGCGGTTATTAGTATAAACGAATCGTATTCCTCCAAATTTAAAATTTTAGCGATATTATCCCTGTCCTCAATGGTGAACCCATAGTTTGGCAGCTCGTCATAGTGAATTATTCCTTTTATGCCCAGTCCCTTAAGAGAATCGGCAATTTCTCGCCCGATCGTGAATCCATCTTTTTTCATAAGTCCCCGAAGATTCTTTGCAATAGTCCCGTATACGATTTTACCTTCCCTAATTCCTCTTTCAAGAATTTTTGAGTTTATTCCCACATTTTCAGAGCTTAAGTCCTTGAATTGTAATTCTCCTGTACCTCCTCTCTTTCCCAATATGTCAACTGCCTCTTTCAGTTTTCTCTGTC
>JAJZYV010000335.1 GCA_021797955.1 Thermoplasmata archaeon | reverse complement strand
CCCGTACTTTTGAATTCTTTACGAACCGATTCAATAAACTTAACAAGTGGAAATTCTGATCCGTCGTCAAGTTTAATATCTCCAAGGTAGGCTATCACCAGAAATTTAGTACTGAAATCCAAATAGTGCTCTTTCAACTTTTTATAATCTTTGCTAATTAGCTTAAATTCAGTTATTTTTTTATTAAGGGATTCATTGGCACTTATGAATAGATCCTCATCTACAGGAACTTTAACTTCCACAATGCTTTTCGTGTTTTGTCCATTTCTATAAACAAGGTCAGGGATTTTCCTTTCTACTCTTTCCCCCTTTTCAGGGTTCAGGTAATTTATAAAGAGATGCATCCTGTATGATTTATCCATTTCTACTAATAAATGATAAACCTCTGCGACAAACTGGGCTTCACTACTGTAAAGTCTGTCCTTACCTTCCCTTTTATTGAGTTTGTTGTACTTTTCATCTTTCTTCCTTAAAAATTCCACAGCCAATGCGCAGCTTTCTGTCAAGTCCTTTTCAAATTTAGTTGTCGTCTTCATTTCTTTAGAACCTCCTTTGCTTTTAAAACTCTGCAAAAATCCTCGCTGCATAGCATGAACATAAAATCGCCAGGCGGTTTTATTCTTTTAACAATTTTTCTAATTTCATTATCCATTATGTCGACGGGGTCATCGCCTCCCGCAAAATTTGGAGACTGATAGGATAAGACCATTATTCCCTTAACCTGCAAAGATTCTTCACGCATAGCCTCGGAGAGCTTTTTAATGTCTTCAAGTATTGAATTCTTTTTATCTTCATTGATTTGATCGATGATACGAGTTTTTTCATGGTGTTTGATCATCTTAATTTCCAATACATAAGATTCTCCGCTTTCTGTATTTTCTATCCAGATGTCTGGTTTCTTATGTATCAATACTCCTTTGTCGCTATTTATCGGATTATCCATGGTGACGTCGCCAAAGTAGAGCCCAAGAAGCATTAATTCATGGTAAATCATAGATCTGAATAGTGACTCATATTCGTAAATTTCATTCTCATTTTCGGAACTATCTTTACTTTTCCTGTGAATAGCCATAATTTTCTTAGTAGCAAGCTCTGTTGCGAGTTTTATTCTCGATATATATTCTTCATCTATCATTTCATGTCTCTCCATTTGATTCGGTGTGGTTTTGCTCCAAGGCCTTCCGGCTTATCCTGAAAATATTATGGGATGAATCATCAAAACCATTAGGAACAGAGAAGCCCATCACATAGCATTTACGACTTTACATTAGATAAACCTTTTCATGATCTATAGAGGTTCAGGTTTAACTACCCATGTTATTAATTTAGAAGAGTGGCTAACTAGGTTGAAGTTTGAACCGAAATCTTACTAAAAAGGGATATTATTGGAACGCTTCAAAGGTTAGACCAAAGATTGAGTTACATAACGATACCAAAATTAGCTGTAAATCACGATAGGGCTATACCATAAAGTGTCGCTTTCTTTAGAATATTAATGAATTCCGCCTGTTTATTTTCAAATTAATATTATTTCAATAATAGTAGAAAATAGAGAGTTTCACGGAGTTACCACTCACTAGGTTTGTATTACCAATCTCAACTTCAATTGAAGAAGATGGAAGCACTACAAAATCTGCAGATCCTTTGTACCCCGACTGTTTGAGTGTTGAAGTAGCTTACCCCATATGCCGAACAAATAACATTACATGCGTATTGGATGAAGAAGACTGAACATCAACATCAAAATAACCAGAGTATGGAGCCGAAAGAGTATAGTAGCTATAACTACTGGCAGGTTGATTAATAGTCTGATCATTTAGAATTGTAGTCGAAGATTGTAAATTGTTGATGCTATTTGCGCGGTTCAGCTGTGCTTGTGTTGAATTTACTTCTGCACTTAATTGAGAAACTTCAGCTTTAGATATGGTTGATTGAGATTGCATCAAGTTTACCTGCTAATTTAGATTTGAGATTTTATCACTTAACGTAGCGTTTTCGCTTTTTAAGCTAGATATGGTTTGAAATTCAGAAACTGCTATAATAGCACTGGACGCAAACAGAATTGCGAATAAAATGCTAACAACCATTGGCCATTTTTAGTACTCGGTGAAGAATCTTTAGATTCCATTCAATAAAAGATAGTTTCTAACATCTTATTAATTTTACTTATGCAGCCCTCTTAAGCATTCCTCAAACTTATGGTCTAACTAACTGAATTAAAGCAAGATTTCGGAGCAGGTCCTTCTTTATTATACCCTTTTCATATGCTATAAAATGAATTTCGCATAAAGGTATATGAACCCCCTTTACCACGCCAGTATGGCTAGCTTTGTTCTTGCATAATACACAATATGGCATAAGTTTCACCATCAATAGACTTCATGCCCACAAAGCGTGCATGTCCACGTAATCATCCCATCACCTATACTTGTTGGAACCAAAGTACCCTTCGAACATTTGGGACATGTTGGATATGGTCCACCTATAGAAACACCTGCCATTTTAACTACCTCCAACTAGATTCAATTTACCTACTATCATCTTCCTATCCTCATCCTTATTTCATCAATTGAATGAAGGTTATAAACCTTTATCTGGCAGTCCCAAATAAGCACTTTTACATGGGTCTTCGGCGACTATTAAGAACCTAAAATGACTATCTTCCGACCATCAACTTCCTAAATGGGCCCCGTTTTTTTCAGTGTGTCTATCATATCGAGTTACATAAGAAATGACAATGTCAATCGATTTCTTACTTGCTAATGAGTAGCCCAGCAGCTTACATTTAAATTGATGGATTGAAGTCTGTTTAGTCAGCGGTTGGTCAGGATCATATCAGGAGGTTTTATGTCAACAGTGCCTATTTGTGCTTAGTTATCAAAGTACGATAGGAATGCTTAAAAGACCAGATCGATGATTGAGTTGAGTATCACTATACGATTTAAACTGTAAATCACGATAGCATTACTCCATCCAATCTCGCTCCCTTTAGAAGATTAACGGATTTGCCCTGCTTAACGTCAAATTAATATATTAATTTGACGTAAAAT
>JAJZYV010000334.1 GCA_021797955.1 Thermoplasmata archaeon | reverse complement strand
ATATACAATGCATATCCGATAATAAACTTTACCATAATGCCAGAATGAGCAAAGAGAACAGATCATCGCATTAATTGGAGTTTATTAATATGCAGAAAATACAATATTTATCTTCGGAGATACTGTTTATAGGAAAAATCTTATATATTGTATAATAAATGCCTTTTATGGAAAATCAGTCATCTTATTTTAAAAGAATTAACATAACTCCAAAGAAGAAACTCCTTAGGTCCATGGCTACAGATTTAGATTTTAGGATGGCATTGTTTGAGATAATTGACAATTCCATAGATGCATGGAAAAAAAACAGAACTAATACGAAATTGATGATACACATATATGCCGATAGAGAACATGGTACATTAACGTATCAAGACAACGCGGGTGGTGTTGAGGAAAATAACATTGCCGAGCTATTCACACTTGGTGACAATGGGAAAAAAAATTCACAGGAGACAATAGGTGAATTTGGAGTTGGCCTCAAAAGAGCACTGTTCTTTATGGCAAAGAGATTCGTCCTTGAGAGCAAGGCGCTGGGAGAAGATGGCTTCAGAATTAATCTAGATGTGGATCGCTATTTTGATGATGAAAACTGGGAAATGGCCTATTCTCTTAAAACCGATCTTGATGAAGGGTCTACAAGAATCACCTTTTCAGCTATTAACTTCAACATGTCTGAAAAAGTGGAAAGGGATTTGAGAAAAAGTATTGCTGAAACTTATGCATACACACTTACAAATAGTGGAGAAATTTTCATAAATAACACTCCTGTTACGTTTTACAAATTTGAAGCATGGGCAAAGTTTGAGGATCCTTATAATATGTATTCACCTAAAAATCTCAGGTTTAAAATTGACTCTGGAGGAATGTCTGCAAACGTATCAGTGAAAGTAGGTTTAATGGAAACTTCTGCTCAAACAGGTGATTACGGCTTCTATATTTATTGCAATGACAGACTTGCTATCAGGGCAGGAAAAACTCCAGAGCTTGGGTTCAATGATAATGAATTTCATTACCCGCATGCAAGATTGGCAAGATTCAGATGTGAAATTTTCATTAATGGACCTGGAAATCTCATGCCATGGAATAGTACGAAATCTGGATTGAATTTTGACAACCCGTTGCTCAAAGAGATTCTACCCGCTATAAAGAAACTGTCGTATCCCTACCTCAGATTTTCATCCAAAATAGCTTCGCCTAAGCATCTCATTGATCAGCCAATAATCAAGATCTTCAAAAATGACGAACAAATATTAATTGATGACATAAATAAATATGTAGAGAGCTATCCAGAATTTGGTTCTCGAGCGCGTTTACAGAAAGGAAATAAGAGAACTAATAGGAATCTGAGTCCATGGAAGCAAGCTCTGCTTGATGCCATTAAGATTGCAGAAGGCATTATAATGAAAGACAAGCCAGAACATAAGAACAGGGTTGCCGTTCTTATATTGGACTCTACGATCGAGATCTCACTTAGAGACTATTTAATATATGTTGTTGCTGACAAAGACTCGAAGGTTCAGGGGAAAGAACCTCATTTCGATAATTTAATGAAGGATGTGAGGGGGCGATCCAAAAACCAAGGTATTAACAAGGACAGCTGGGAAAAAATTTCGAATCTTCACAGGATAAGAGATGATCTATACCACAACGCTGCAGATATAACAGTGGAGGATAAATCAGTTCTGACCTTCAAAGAGGCAGTTCTGGAGATTATCAGCAAATTGTTTAATATAACATTTTAATTTTCAATAATTCTTCATCAATATTTCCCTCTGTCCCTTCCTGTTTTTTCCATTCCTGTTTACAGGCCATGAATTCACGATTACCTTGCTGCGGAAACCCTGAAACTTTTTTGTTATTGCATCGCAGTACCTGTTAGTAAGCAAGACAAATGCGCCGTTTTTGTTAAGGAGCTGTACCGTATTTTCCAATTCATTCAGTTCATTATCGCTAAAAGTGTTATAATTATACTGTATAAACTGTGTGTTCTTTGTTCTGATATAAGGAGGATCAAGATATACAAAGTCTCCCTTCTTTATCTTGCTTAAGATGAATTTGTAGTCCTCCCTTAATATTTCTGTATTTTCAAGAAGTGTAGAATAATACAGTATTTCATCAAGGGGTGGGGGATGATATTTATTATATTTGCCATAAGGAACGTTAAATTCTCCCATCTTATTTGTACGCCACAAACCATTGAAGCAATTTCTATTCAAGTATAGAAATATGGCTGCCTCCCTTACTGGGTCAGCATGGACTTTCAGTAAGTTGTTAAAATCGGATCTGATCTTGTAATAATTTCTCTTATCGCTTATATCCTTGTACTTTTGCATCTCTGTTGCAAGTTCATAGGGCTTTCTATGTACAACATTGAGCAAATTTACGAGAGATGGATCGACATCAGAAATTATGGCCTTTTTGATTTTTCCTTCGTTTTTTAAGTTCCAGAATAAGGTTCCGCCCCCAAAAAAAGGTTCAAAGTATGTGCTGAACTCAATCGGTATGTTTTCACGTAGTACCTTGTATAGTGAGTTCTTCCCTCCTACCCATTTCACAAGGTTTGGGATTCTCTTAACTTTATTATTTTCAAGGAATGAAATCACGCTGGGTAATCGAACCAGATATATTGATCATTTGCCATGTTAAGTAGAGGACACAGCTGTGATTTAAATAAATTTAAATCAAAACCGCATATTATGGTATTATGCCCCAGAAATATGAGCTCATATTCACGGATCTTTCAGGAAAAAAGCTGTCCTACCTGATTTCTAGTAGCTATTCCCCGGCTGTTGATCTTCTCATTGGCCATAATGATTCTCTGAAGTTTCTTAGGACCGTACCTGACAAATCCGTTAAACTGATAGTTACGTCCCCACCTTACAATATCGGCAAAGTGTATGAGGAAAAAGTGAAGCTTGAGGAGTACCTGGGTTACCAGTCCGAAGTGGCAAGGGAGTGTGTCAGGATACTTCGAGATGACGGCAGTATTGCCTGGGAGGTTGGTAACTACGTTTACAACAGGGAAATATTTCCACTTGACTTCTTTTTCTACAGGATAT
>JAJZYV010000333.1 GCA_021797955.1 Thermoplasmata archaeon | reverse complement strand
TACCTCAGTAAAAGACATTATTAGGACTTATTATGAGAGAATAAAAACACCCATTCCACCAAAGCTTGTTCAAAGTGCACCAGTCAAAGAGAATATATTAATTGAAGATGAGATAGATCTTTTTAAATTTCCTACACCTAAATGGAACCCAAAGGATGGAGGCCCATTTATAGGAACGTTTGGGTGTGTAATTACTAAGGATCCGGAGACTGGGTGGGTCAACACAGGCGTTTATCGAATGATGATACACGATTCAAAAAGTACTGGCATGTTTATTGTTCCAGCTCAACATATTGGATATCACTTTCAAAAATATAAGAATTTGAATAAACCGATGCCCACAGCAGTCGCCATAGGCGTAGATCCTACAATAGTCTTAGCAGCTTGTGGTCGTTTTGCGTTCAATGTTAATGAGATGGAAATGGCCGGTGCTTTAAGAGAGGCACCGGTTGAGATGATCAAATGTGAAACAGTTGATTTATACGTTCCTGCAACTGCAGAAATAGTTCTAGAAGGGATAATAGATCCGAAAAAACTTAGACCTGAGGGTCCATTTGGAGAATATACCGGATACTATGAGGGGGGAATTCAGGAGAGACCGGTATTTGACGTGAAATGTATAATGCACAGAAACGATCCAATTAATACTGGAACGCTCGAAGGAAAGCCAATCGTAGAGGATCACCTTATAATGTCTGTGGGTAATAGTGCACTCAGTAGAAAAGCCCTAATAGATGATCTTGGCATCCCTGCTATAAATGATATCGCTTACCATCCATGGTCACCATCAAATCACCTAGTCGTAATAGCAACTAATGGAAATCCCTATCCAGGACATGATAAGCATGTTGCTTCAGCTCTTTGGGGAACTAAGGTTGGTGCGGGAGCTGATTGGGTCGTCATTGTTGACAAAGATATTGACATAACCAATCTTAATGAAGTGATCTGGGCAATGTGCACTAGATGTAAGCCAGATCGAGATATTACAATAATTCCAAACTTTTATGACTTTGTTGGACTAATACCTCAAGGGAGAGAACCCAATCTTATAAAACAAAGAAAAGGACTCGCAAAGGTAATCATTGACTGCAGGTTCCCAGCATGGTTCAAATCTGAAGAAACACCAGTTGTTTCCGATTTTTTAGGGTTCCCAGAAGAAATCAGAAATAAGGCAATTGAAAAACTCCAGAAAGCTATGACTGGAAAGAGTTAAGACAAAGACCTTAAATTTTTCCTGCGCATGATGATGCGCTGCGGTTCAGTAATTCGGTGCTACGGATATAAGTTAAATGGCACAAATATAGCAATAAATGCGGGAAAGAGGAAGAGATATTTCTTTTGTTGAACAGGATGAAAATGTCTGAAAAGAAATCTATGTGAGTATAGCTAGGGAATCGTTTTCGTCCATATTTTTGGAGCGTCCGGGTCGAACGTGGTCATGGAAGCGGGTAGCACAATATACAGAATAGTGCCCTATGTGGAGGAATATTGTAGTGACATAACTGTTGCCAATTAAATGAAATTGAAGGTGATCCCACCGTGGATTAAGAACACCGACAGGACCTTGCACACATCCTTCTGGAACTCCTCAAACTGCGATATGTATCGGAATCATATCTGCCATTTGTGGACTTCCTGAGACCATGGGATCTGTGCAGGAATCATGAATTTCTTGTAAAACACAGAACAGACATCAGGATGTGTATCTGGGGATCAATCGAACAGGCTGGGCTTTGACCTCATGGATTTCAACAGAAAGACAGATAATGATATCACATCAGCCAGTTCCATTCTCAATGCCCTCACAAATGAACTTGGACCAATGTACCATGAGGTATGATATTTTGACAAGATCATAATGGAAGAAGTTGGATCCAGTCCTGAGGCAGCAATCATATATACAATTACAGGCAGGCTGTTATTGTAGCCTTGCCCTAGCTTCGGAGACTGGTGAAATAACAAGATCCTAAGCTGGGATAATATATTCTCAAGTGGAGTCCTTGTACCAAAAATATATCAGGTTGGAAAAAGGGAATGGAAGTGACACATATCAAGGAACAACACATTCTAAAGTATCTTTTCGGTAAATGTGCACTGACACACCTGATGATAGGTGAACCATCACTAATCAAGAATGTGTTTGAAAGAATTGAATCCAGATTCGATTCAGGGAATGCGAGTATTGCCGCCGCAAGGCACACGCTCGGGACAATATACTACATTGCTCAAGAAAAGGTGAGTGGTTTGTATTCAACCTGTTGCATAAAGCGTAAATAGGATTAAAACTCCCAAATACTGAAGAAGCCAGAGTAAGGCAGTGCCATGAGCAATAGAACTTTAGAGATTCCAAAAATATAGATAAAAGAGGTAAGTATAGAATAATTTAGAAGAATTTAACACAGTAGATAAAAAATATGCAACAAAAATGATATCACAAAAATTAGCTAAAACTAACTAGTTTGCAATGCCCCTTTGTTTATCCTCTTTGGGTTCAAGAAAATAGCAAGTGCAACACACACTACACTGGGAAAAACTACAACTATCGCCATAGCATCTAACCATCCAGTTAGAGTGACAAGTTTTCCAACAACAAAACCCGATACAAATCCCGTTCCATAATATGCACCCATTGCGTAACCAGAAATAAATGGAATATCTCTTCTTTTTGGGACTGAATTCTGAACTATTGCCAAAGTATTAGTGAATACAAGAGCGCTAGTACATGTCCCGAAAAAGGCAGCAATAAGAAGATCCTGGTAGAAACCGAATTTATAACCGAACATCAAAAACGTTGCAATGATCTCTCCAGATGAACCAATTACTAATAGAAATCTTCTATCAACTTTATCGCCAAGAAACCCGCCAAAAGCAGCTAAAATAAAACCAACACCAATAATACCAGCTATTGTGCCTGCCGCGAGAACTGAGAATCCATTATCTTCCAAGTAAGTTGCAATTAACACAAGCCAAGGCCATTGAATAAATCCCAACAATCCCATTATTATTATACCAAAAAATCCATCCCGCGAGCCAATTTTCTCTTTTAGTGGTAGAACTTCATTTGACTCT
>JAJZYV010000332.1 GCA_021797955.1 Thermoplasmata archaeon | reverse complement strand
GTAAGGCACTTCATTGACCCATATAAATTACCTGATGTTAAATTATTTGTTTTTTTTATGCCGTGGTATAATTTATCACGACACTACGAAGTGTGGTTACGAAGATCTTCTATACAAAATGGTTTTTTTAAAGTCATTTTGAAGTCTTTCCTATGATGATAGAAATAAGAGCGTTAGCAAAAATTTATTAAACATTCTGTGAATATCTATTCATTGCTATCTAGCCTGAAGGCGTACACTGTGAAACCTGAGAAATTACTTGTGCCAATGGCAAAGGGGGAGCGCTCAAAGAAAGCCTTTGATTTAGCCTTGGGCCTGGCATCAAACTACAAATCAGAAATTACAGCACTTACCATTAAAGATGAAGCTAGAGAGATAGTTTGGAGTGATAAGGTAGCCATAGTTCTGAATGCATACAAGGAGGCAAAAGAGAGAAATATAAGATTGGTACCAAAAGTTCAAAGTGCGAAAAATATCAAACAAGGCATAGTATCAGAAATCAACTCAAAGAATTATGATATGGTCATTTTCAGCAGCGGTCCAAGGGCAGCCCTGTCAGCGTCTTTATTGGGAGGAATTGGGGACTATATCATAAAAAATTCACGAACCACCGTCATAGCAATAACCTCAAGAATGAAAAAAAATACATATGAAAGACTTCTCGTACCAGTTACTGAATCTCTGAATGTTAGGAGATCAATATATATTGCCTTAATGATTTCAAAAGTATTTGGCGCCAAGGTAAATATTCTTGACCTTAGAAAATTTGACAAGAAGGAGACCCATGGATTTAAAAATCTCTTTGACTCAATGGATGAAATTAAGAGGGAATACCCCAATGTTGAATTTTCTAAAAGTGAAGGGAATAATATGAAGGAGATTATTTTGGGAAGAGCATATTCGACTGGTGCAGATCTAATTGTTTTTGGGGTTCGCCCAGGTACATCAGGAAATATAAGAATTAATGGTCTCATAAAAGACCTTATCAAGGAGATGTGGACAGATACAATCTTAATCAAGAAGTGATTTAGGTACCACTTTGTTTTTAATCATTAGATTTATGATATCGACATTCAGCACCATTGTGTTCGTATAATAGCTTCCAAAAATTGGGAAATTCTGTTGTTCGCTTGAATTTACATATTGCATCAGATCAGATTCAAGGATACTTACCGGAATTGTTCCATTGAATAGTATTGAAAGATTTGAAGCAATCCTTGGTATCTGAATATATGCCCCTTCTATGGGTATATTTGGATCTAGTCCTGAAGCCGAATAAGCTATCATGGCAAATGGAATTGATGACAGGTTCACCCCAGGATTTTTACTTTCAAATTCCTTCAAAGCATTCAACGTAAAATTAAGAGATTGTAGTGAATCCCCGGAACCAGTGCATGATCCGGATTCTGTCAAATTATAAGATATCACTGATGGTCTAGCCTGAAAGAATAGGGAACTATTGTTAAAAGCTTCAGCCAATAGATAACTTCCATATATGGTTCCATTTATTTCCACGGGTGAGCCCATTGTGCTACCAGGATCTATATGTTCGGCTATTTCCGCCGTTATTGAAGGAATTACAAACCCCAGAAGAAGGATCATAACAACTGCCATTATGGCAGAACTTCTCATGATTTTCAGAAATGGATTTAACTTTACCATGTTACACCAACTCCAGCCAAAAGAAAATAGATGATGCCGATACAAATAAACGGAAATATTATGCCACCTGCGCCATATAATATTATGTTTCTTTTTAGTAATTCATCGGCCCCAGACGCTTTGAACTTAACCCCCTTGAGCGCCATGGGAATGAGAGCTGGTATTATGAAGGTATTGAAAATAAGTGCAGAAGTTATGGCAAGAAGTGGATCGGTAAATCCCATAATATTCACGAATCCAAGCTGCGGGATAAGATAAAACATTGCAGGTATTATGACAAAGTATTTTGCAACATCATTTGCAAGCGAAAAAGTTGTCAATGACCCCCTCGTTATGAGAATCTGCTTCCCCAGAAATATTACATCCATTAGTTTTGCAGGATCATTGTCCAGATCTATCATGTTAGCCGCGTCTTTGGCAGCCTGAGTTCCGCTGTTCATAGCAAGACCAACATCAGCTCTTGCCAGTGCAGGTGCGTCATTGGTACCATCCCCTACCATTGCAACCATTCTCTGTTTGTCTTTTTCCTTCTCGACTTCCTTGAATTTGTCCTCTGGTTTTACATTGGCAACGAACTCATCTATTCCACTTTCTCTAGCTATGTATTGAGCGGTGATTTCATTATCGCCAGTGCACATAATTGTTTTAATGTTCATATTTTTCATAGTTTCTATTCTTTCTCTTATCCATGGTTTAATTACATCGTTTAACTCAATAACTCCAAGAAACTGGTCGTTCTTGCACAATGTCATGGCGGTTCCGCCCTTGCTAGATATTTCAGCACTAATCCCTTCTATGAAATTATCTTGGCGGCCGATTTTCTCAGAAATGGATTTCATTGCTCCTTTCAAAATAACCTCGTCACCAATTTTTATTCCACTGTATTTTGTATCTGATGTAAAAGGAATAAATTCTCCAGAAATACCGCCTATCTTCCCAGTATCTAATCCAGAAGATTGACATAATTTCACAATGGAAATTCCCTCCTTTGTTACGTCATCAGCTGAAGAAAGATAACAATATCTGAGAAAGTCACTCTTATCAATACCTGGAAGGGGATAGAAATTAATAGCTTGTCTATCCCCTATTGTTATAGTTCCGGTTTTATCAAGAATTATTGTATCTATATCACCGGCATTTTCAACCGCCCTACCGCTTTTGGCAATTATGTTAAATTGAGAGACCTTATTTATTGCCGCGATTCCTAGCGCTGGAAGAAGTGCACCAATTGTGGTGGGAATCAAGCAAATTAAAAGCACAATAAGCACGAATAGATTAATGTTTATTCCTAGGAAATAGGCAAGTGAGAAAATGGAAGCTGTAATTATGAGGAATATGAGTGTAAGTCCGGAGAGCATTACATTCAGCGCGATTTCGTTTGGAGTTTTTTCACGCACTGAATTACCGACAAGGGCG
>JAJZYV010000331.1 GCA_021797955.1 Thermoplasmata archaeon | reverse complement strand
CGCATTAATTAATCCTGTAAACTTTGAGAATCCCGTGCATTCTTCCGGCGTCCCATAAAATGTCATGGTATGAGGTTCTTCTGATGAAATAATTTTCTTGATCCCCGAATTCTGGCTTTCCATAAGAACATCAGTTATGAATTTCTTCCAGCCTTTAACAGATTCTCCAAGAATTTCTGATATTTTCATTGTGGTCAATGGGCAGGAAGGGTTATGCAGGACTATGGTTTTTTGACCTTTTAAAATACCTGTGATTGCCTCATTTATAAATGCCTGAACTGGAATTCCTTCAGGTATATTGAACAGGTGTATTCCATTGGATTCTTCCATACAGTTTTCATAAGCAATCCTATGGTCACTCATGGTAAGGATTGGATTCAGCATAAGATCCTTCATATGGATAAGCTCCCATTCAGCGTTTCTATACGCTTTACCCGTTTCCATGGAAAGCGTTTGTGCAAGGAATTCCATATTCTGATCTATGAGATCAGATGCTTCTCGAAGGATCGTTAGTCTTTCTTTCAGGTTGAATTCAGTGGTTCTCATGGAATTTTTTTCAAAGGAATTATCCTCTATTTTTAGGATCTCTACCTCACCGACTTCGCTCCCTGTGAATTTATCAAAAATCTTCAATTATGTCATATCATCATTGATGATTCTCTAAAAGAGTTTATGATAGTTCCTGAGAACCAAAATATCAATTTGATTAGAGAAGGTTGTAATCAAAGTTAACCATTGAAAGATATTTCCTCCCATATATATTGACCGCAGCAATGGTTATAGCGCTCAATAGAACCATGGTTAATGTAATTAAATTGGAGTATAGGTTAGGATCATAGGTAATTTCATAGTACAGAACAAGTGAAAGTAATATCAAAGAAATTAAAGATATTATGAAGCTGGGCTTTTTTATGGAGTGCTTTGAATCTTTAATGATTGCAAGGGCAGTTACAATGTGCACTAAAATATAAGACAACGCTACACAGGTCAGAATTGTGAGAAACATGTTGAAGAAACCTATGAAATTTGAAATTAATATTATGATCAATGTAACAAGTAACAATATGAAAAGGTCGAGTGACGAGTCATTGAATCTTGTTTTCCAAGAAGGTATTATTTTGTCTTTTCTCATTCTTTCCAAAGTGCTTATAAAAGCTCTCAAATATGAAATAGCCAAGTTGAAAGCACTCAACACGGTGATTGATAAAAATATTGCAAACAGAAGGAAATTATAATCCATTAGTCTCGTTAATATGTATTCTCCCCCTGTCTGTGAATAAAGAATAAGACCTGCCTGTCCGAGATAATCATTCATTGCGAATGCTGCAAAAGTTAGAATCAATCCGGAGATTGTGAAAGATGTAAGTACAGCAAGCGGAACTAATTTATTAGGTCTTTGCGTGTTTTCGGAAATGAATATTGATGATCCACTACCTGCAAATATGACCATCCCGAACATTACTCCGGTAAAGAAAGATTCAACGTCAAAATTTTGCAAAGGATTGATATATCCCTGAGAAAAAGTAAAGAAGAATGTTATGTAAAAGATCATCGCTGCAATTTCAATAAACCCAAATAATAAAACATAAAATGAGGAGAATCTTAAGCCTCTTGAAACTAATATTATTGCGGATAAAGAAAATAGAAGTGCATATACATCCAGTGAATAGAGAAAATTAAAACCCACTGAAGTAAGAGATGATTCAATGAAAGTTGCAACGAACAGTGAAATGTTTGGAAGCACCAATGAACTGTAAAAAATATAGAAGAAACCTGTTATCAGACCTGCGTTTACACCAAAGATTTTTCCAGTAAAGGAATAATAACCACCGTTGCTGGAATGACTCTTTGAAATGTAATAAACTCCATAGATTGTTGTGTATGAAATAAGAAATGAAGATAAAACCACTAATGGCATCATAAATAGGGAAATGATAGCTATTGAGGCAAAGATAGCAGCAATATCTAGAAAGGGTCCAATGGAGGTAAAAGATTGCATGAAACTTCTCTTGAAGTCTATTATCTTTGCAGTTTCCACGGGTGAGATTACTTTTAAGATAAAAATGTAATTATCTCAGTGAAGATCTCCTCTTCATATTGGGTGGAAACATATCATTTTTCTTATCTATTCACTCTCAATATCCAATCTAAATCCATTGTTAGTTTCTTCAGACCTAAAAAGATGGTTGTTGTTCCTTGCGAGAGAATAGAAAAGATTTTTATTATAGTCGCCTTAGGAAGTTATGTATGAAGCTGAAATAAGTAGAAGGAATCCCGGATTATTTTTGTTCTTGCTCGATCAGTCAAGATCTATGAGCCACAAGTTATCAGGTGGCGAAAGATCCAAGGCCGTAGAAGCAACAGACGCCATCAACAAGCAAATTGCTGAACTTATAAACAGATGCACAAAATCTGAAGGAGTCAGACATTACTTTGATCTCGGTGTAATTGGGTATGGGTTTGAAAGATCAGGCGCAGCCGGCCTAATATCGGACGCTCCGGTTCCAATAACAGAAATGGAAAACGTAATTAAGAAAATGGAAACGAGGAAAGAAAAAGTGGATGATCAGGAAGTAGAATTTCAATATCCAGTTTGGTTTGAACCTGTTGCCGCAAGCGATACCCCAATGGTATCTGCTCTAAAACTGGCAAAGGAATGGGTGGAGAAATGGGTTCAGGATCACCAATACTCATATCCACCAGTTGTTATAAATATCAGCGACGGAGAATCCACAGATGGTTCTCCCACAGATATATCCAAAGAACTTACTGAACTTTCAACAAAGGACGGGAAAACCATGCTCTGGAATTGTCACCTTTCAGAGTCGTCGGCTCAACCAGTTTCTTTCCCGGAGGATGAATCCAAGCTACCCCAGGAAAAATATGCCTCAACCATGTTCAGCATATCAACAGTGCTTCCTGACTCTATGCTGGCAATAGCAAGAGAAGAGTATCAAGATGTAACAACAGGGGCAAGAGCATATGTTTTCAATGCTAGGCTGGAAGATCTCATCAAGCTACTGGATATTGGTACAAGGGTAGCATATAGCAGAGTGAAATGAGAAGTCAATCCATAATATTTC
>JAJZYV010000330.1 GCA_021797955.1 Thermoplasmata archaeon | reverse complement strand
GTAATTCAGGTTAACTCTGGATTCCTTTAAAAGTTCCATGCTGAAATCTGCAATAGATCTGTATTGAGAGGAAAGCATGGCATACCTTATCTCTGCAGCCGAATAGTCCTTTAAAAGATCACCAGGCACAAGGAAGTTGTTGAGAGATTTTGACATTTTCTGACCGTTCAATGTAAGCATACCAGTATGCATCCAGAAATTGCTCAGGCGATCCTTGTTACTAATGCTTCGCATAATGGCTATTTCGCCTTCATGATGTGGGAATATGAGGTCAACTCCTCCACCATGTAAATCGTACACATCTCCAAAGTATTCCTTTGTTATTGCCGTATCTTCAATGTTCCACCCGGGTCTGCCTTCCCCCCATGGGGATTTCCAGAATGGCTCACCCGGTTTCTTAAATTTCCATAGAACAAAGTCTCCCTGATTTTCCTTATCTTCTGAGACTGTCGCTCTTAAACCGGATCTCAATGACTCTGTGTTTTGACCAGATAGTTTTCCATAATCCTTGAATTTACTGATCCTGAAATATATACCATCCTCAAGTTTGTATGTATATCCCTTTTCTTCAAGTATCTTTATCTGTTCAATTATTTCATTGATGTGATATGTTGCCCTTGCATAGAGTGATACAGAATCTATTGAGAATGTCCTCATCGATTCCATATATTCTTTCATGAATGAAGATGAAAGTTTCTCAGACAATACAGAGGTTTCATTTGCCCTGGTAATTATTTTATCATCAATATCTGTGATGTTCTGGAGATAAAAGACCTCATAACCGGAAGCTCTCAGGTATTTTGCAACGACATCAAAAAATATGAATGTCCGCAGATTGCCCATGTGCGGAGAATCGTATGGGGTTATGCCGCAGACGTACATCTTCACACGCTTGCCATTAATTGGCTTGAATTCTTCCTTTGAAGATGTCATCGTGTTAAATATGAACATGTTTCTATGGGATGTTGAACCATGTTAAAACGGTTTTGACCTGAACATTAAAATGTTTGAAACTAAAAGTAGATGATGTATTTACACAAAGTATTATGAAGTTCTGAAACTTTACAAATTCATGCCTAAAGATTCCCGGAACTTCTATAGTGAAATGGGAGTTAAATGGCTTTCAGACAGAAAGGATCCGTCGCATACAGATAAGGAGTTAACCTATTTATTGGGGATATTGGGAAAGAAATATGATATCCTCGATCTGGCATGTGGATTCGGAAGGTTTAGCATACCTCTCGCTAAAAAAGGGTATAGAGTTAGTGGCATCGATATCACTCCAATATTCATTGAACATGCAATGAAAATTGCCGATCTTGAAGGAGTGAAAGCACATTTTTCAGTTGGTGATATGAGGAATATTCCATATGAAGATTGCTCATTTGATGCAGTTATCTGTATGTGGAATGCGTTCAGTGAGATTGTGAATTCTGATGATCAAATCAAGGTGATCAGGGAAATTTATAGAGTTCTGAGGAAAGAAGGGTCAGGACTCATAGAGGTCAGGAATCACAGATCACCAAATGCTCTCATTGAAAATTATATCGATGGTGTACAAGCTATGCCAAGTTTCAATCACACGAGAGGTACATTGAAGAAAATAGCAATAGCGGCCGGGATAGAGAATTATCAGGTATTTTTGGATCAATTTGGGGGAAGGAAAAGACTGTTTCTTAAATTTTCCAAAATCTGATTGTGAAAATTTGAATGCGGATTCTCCAATAATTTTTCATCGCCTGTTTCCATAAATACAGAAAATTAACTGAACCAAAATTCAAGGAAATAGTGAGATATATTATATTTATAGTAATATGAGTGGAATGAGTTCTGATGACTTTGCCATAGAAGTTAATGATCTGGTGAAGAGTTATGATGGAAAGAGCAATCAGGTTGATCATCTTAATTTCAACGTTCCATACGGAGAAGTTTATGGTTTATTGGGAAAAAACGGTGCTGGTAAAACGACAACCATCAAGATCCTTACAACTCTCATACAGCAGAATTCAGGTTATGCAAAAATATGCGGCATTGATGTAAAAAAGAAGCCAAATAGCGTTAGGAAGATTATTGGAGTGGTTCAGCAAAATGAATCATTTGACTTTACAACAGTTGAAAAGAGTTTCTATATTTATGGTCTTCTATGGGAAATACCTAAAAGCACTGTATCAGAGAGAGCATCTGAGCTTATGGAACTGTTCGATCTCAAAGAAATAAGGAACAGAAGAATGTTCGAACTTTCGGGAGGACAGAAGAAAAGGGTTCAGGTCGCAAGAGAATTCATTCACGATATGAAGGTTCTATTTTTGGATGAGCCAACAGTTGGAATGGACCCAATAATGAGAAGAGAGATACTTAACTATATCAGAGAAAAATCGAAGGATGGTCTTACCGTGCTATTCACAACACATATTCTGGAAGAAGCAGACTATCTGTGCAAAAAGATTGGTATGATAAATAGAGGAAAAATGGTTGCGGAAGGCAGATCAGAAGAGCTGAAAGAAAAATTCGAGTCCATGAGAAAACTTGCCATAACGTCAAGAGATCCAGTTGATAAGGATCTTAAAAGTACCTTGATGAAAAGATTCTCGCAAATGCCAACTAATATTGAATTTGAAGTTGATAATAAACAAATAACGGTAATAGGAAAGGATATGGGCAGAATTCTTCCCGAAGTGATTCAAATAGTTAATTCATTATCTATTGACATAGACCAGGTTGTTCTGGATAATCCGTCACTTGATGATGTATTTATTGAGGTGATGAAAGGTTGAAGCTTCCATCATTTGTCAGGCTTACGCTAAGAAATATTCGTGTAAATATGGATCCCGGTACAATGATGTTCATGCTAGGTCTGCCTGCGCTATATCTGGCAGTTTTGGGGGTTATGTATGAAGGTCTAATAACTTCAGTTCCCGGGCCAAACGGTCCAATATCATATATAACATTTCTGGCACCTGGTATTATAGGAATGCAGGCCCTCACAGCCGGGAATATTGGGGGTGGAATGCTATGGGCCGACCGAAGATGGGGTATGTTTGAGCAGATTTTAGTTGGCCCATTCAGAAGGATCGATTATCTTATG
>JAJZYV010000329.1 GCA_021797955.1 Thermoplasmata archaeon | reverse complement strand
ATCATCATTTATGATACCAGAAGATTTAATCTGCTCCTTTGGGAGGCAGAATTTTTTCTGTCTCTTCAACAGTGAGAGACAAAGTTCCTTTCTTGCCACTGTAGCAAGATCTCCCGTGATCACGAAAGACCCATCCTGATTTAACATTTCCACCGAAAACCTTTTTAGCTTACCTTTCTGGTTCAAATAAAAAATGTTATTTCTTGCTTCAATTATAAATATCCTGTCAAGACCAAGATATGGGAGCATCATAATATCACCTATGTTTCTTTTTTCGAGGAAATTGTCCAGTCTTGTCTGGCTTTTCATGATATATTCATATATTGAAGATGACACATCTTTTTCACAGAGGAATATTAATTTGCTTCCTGGAAAGTGATTAATTTTATCAATTATCCTTTGAGGTTTTGATATATCTGAAATTTCTGATTCCACGACAATGCCCTCACCACCATTCAAAAAAAATCCATCTGCTCTATAGCCGTTTATCATCACCTCTTTCTGTAGGATTAGCTTTCTTCCATCCAGATACTGCGAAAATAATTCTGTTATGAATTCGTGATTAATCTTCCTCTCTTCCGGAGGTTTACCTGTGACACTTTCATCTGACCCATATTTAGAAATGCTGTCCCTTTTAATTGATTCGATATCTGCCTCTTCATTTGCTTCCCATCTAACTGGCTTAAAGCTTAAAGGAGGTTCCGAAATACCCGAGAAATTATTCCACATTGTAACGTAATTTCGTGGAGAAGATAATATGGATTTGACCGTATTTATTTTCAGTGATTCTGGTCTTAATGATGATGACAACAGACTTGCATCGGATTCTGAACACCTGAAAGCAAAGAATGAACCAGTGTTACCTATTATTGAGCTTAAATTGTGTCTATCGTATTGATCCAAATACTGGGAAGATAGCGTTAAAAATACCCCATATTTTCTTCCCTCGCTAAGTATCTCAGCAATTATCTTTGCCGGGAAGTTCTGAGCCTCGTCAAGAAGGACAAATGTCTCATTCCTCTTTGATGATCTTAGGGAACTGTGCCATATCTTGAATAAAATTAGAGTTCCAATAAGCGAAGTCATATCTCCAGACATCTGTGTTTTAGAAACCTCCACAACAATGAGCTTGTTACCATCCTCAAGCAATGAACCAATGTCCACACTATCTACCTTGGATGAAATCAACCTTCGTAATTCCGGTCTCGATAATATGGGAACAAGTTTGTTGATCGTACTTGCAATAAATTCGTTCCATCGGTTCCTGTCTGCTATAACTGTTTTTAATGCCGACCATACATCATCTGGAATTTTTCCCTCCATTTCCTTGAGAGCATCTCTTTTTGATATAAGCGAGAGAAAATCAGAAAGATTTGAATCCGGATCAAGTGTGATCATAAATCTGAGAATTGTGGTGAAAACAAGTTCGAGCCTCGGCCCCCAAGTCCCCTTGGAAAAGAGTGATTCTCCGCTGAAGAGGTCTTTTATTGTGTCAGTTATTATTCCTATATCATTCGGGTTCTTTCCGTTTCTGGATAGGACGTTGAACCCAATCCTCTTTCCATTAACAGAGTACTTTTCCTGAGTTGATATGTATACAACCTCCATTGTTTTATTTTCAGCAATAATCTGGTCTGACAACCGCCCGTGCGGATCGAAAATCACTATGTTTGCTCTGTTGATACCTGAATATATCCTCCAGAGAGAAGCTAATAAATTGCTTTTTCCAGTTCCTGTTCTCCCAACAATCAGGTTATGGTTAACCAAATTGGCTATTGGAACACCTACTTTAGAAAGCCCTGTGTAACCGAGAGTTACATATCCCTTTTGTTCTTCTCTCTTCCCTGATCTACCCGGTGAAATTTCATAATCAAACATCAAAATTCAGAGGTTAATGACCTTATCCCTATTTATTTCAATGTCTCCAATAAGCTTCTCAGTGTCTCCAATTTCAACACCTGACGAAACTCCAATAGTTGCAATGATATCATTATAACTCTTTCTCAATAACCAGGGTCCGAATTTTGAAACAGAAAATATCCTGAATTGATTTGACTCCGAATGCCTGTTTAGGATGCCATTGTTATCATCATCAAAACGATAAACCCCATTTTTAAGTGTTGAACCTCCCTTGAAAAGATCAATCCAGATTTCATTATTCAGATCTTCTCTCGAATAAACAGTTAATTTGTGAATTCCATTAAATATTCCAGTGCAGACCCGGTCAAATTTATTAAGAAAATTTCCATTAATATCATTCCTAGTATTTGCCCATGCCATTCTGCCTATCCTCTCTTCTTCAAACCATGAGTACTTTCTTTCTTTTCCAGCATAAAATGATCTTGAAATGAAATCCCTTCTTTGTGGAAGTGCCCCTGCCTGCGCGTGCAACATGATATCCATGGTTCTGTCAATGAAATCTTTTCCCCTATGTGATAAGTCTCTTATCTCCAGTGTTGTGCCAAGCAACCAAGCATTTGCTGCATTGGCCCCTGAATAATCTATCCCAAAAAAAACTGGATAAGTTGTTCCCTGAAATTTCATTGATCTCATGCTAAGAGGCGCATACGGTAATGAAAATGTCCGTAAAAGACTCTTAGGAAATGAAGGGTAAAACCAGTCCAGAAAGAATTCCTTGAATCTCATTATTTGGTTATCAATTTCAACTTCAAACCTCAGGGTTTCCCATTTTTCAGAATCTGATCGTATGGAGATGTTATTTAATTCCAGTTCTGGAAGAATTGGAACGAATGGTAACTGAATGTTCTTTAAATCAATCCTGCTGTCTAGTTTCTTTAACATTAACTACATCAGTTTGCATTTACAATTTTGTTTGTGAGATTTCCAATTCCCTCTGCCCCTACTGTTATAGTATCCCCATTTTCAAGAAATCTTCCTGAACCTCCCATAGCAACACCGGATGGTGTCCCGCTAGTAATTATGTCACCAGGTTCCAGTGTAATGAACTGAGATACCTCCGCTATTAACTCTGGAAAAGAAAATATCATATCGTGAACATACCCATCCTGTCTCTTCTCATAATTGACATATGTTTTTATCTGGAAATCAGGGATATCATTCTCCAGCATGCATATTCTTGGCCCGATG
>JAJZYV010000328.1 GCA_021797955.1 Thermoplasmata archaeon | reverse complement strand
AAAGAATACACTTTCCGGAATCGTCACATTAACAAGGAATGGGGAAGATATTCCATTTAACCTGAAGTTCAGGTACTCCGATGACGTCAGTTTGAATGAGAATCTTGGCGGCCTGATCATTACAATGCCTGCAATTAACTTTACACTCTTTGCTAAGAAACTTACTCTGGATTATCCCGTTTCAGATAATGACATGGAGGCGATCAAGAAGTTTGTAAGGATAAACAACAGAGACGTATTCATAAACAAGCTTGTACGAAGGAGATATGAATTCTTTAAATCAAACTATATCCCTACTGATTCGGACATAACATCAAGCAACATTGATGGAATCACGGAAGTTGTACGGACAGATTCCTTTATGGACACACATGCTCCTGAAACCATAGAAAACAATGTTGCGATTCTTTCCTCTGGGGGCAAAGAAAGCCTGCTTTCATATGGCATGCTCAGTGAAATAGGCGCGAACACTTTCGAGATATTCTTCAACGAATCTGGAGCGCACTGGATGACGGCAAAAACGGCTTATGATGATTTTACGGCAAAAAAGAG
The DNA here is from genome assembly GCA_021797955.1 of Thermoplasmata archaeon. Next base: position 2,570 of record JAJZYV010000328.1, on the reverse strand, counting down.
AAATGCAGAGAGGATTTGGTCTAATGTTGACCGATTTTATAGATTCTGCCTGAGGAATATGCAATCGATAAACCAGAATGTTATACAAAGGAAGACAGACACGTATCCGGTACAGCTTTTCATATTTCCAGTTTACGTGATGTCTTCACTGCCTATTATTGAAAAGAATAAGATCAGTGGCATTGTGATAGGTGATGAATTTGATGATCCCAGAGAGATGGGGGACTTTAAAGGATTCAAGCATTATTATGGTATATTTGATCAGTCAATAGACTTCAACCGAATTATGAGCTCATATCTCAATCATAAAGGATTCCAAACCAGCGTTTGGTCTGCGGTTTATCCCATAACAGCATCGGTTGTCGAAAATATACTAGTTAATCGATATCCAGATTTGTTTCGGCTTCAAAGATCGTGCCACTCATGCAGAAAAGTTGAAGGACTCATAAGACCTTGTGGAAATTGCAGCAAATGCATGGGCGTGATGCTTTTTGTGAAGGCTGCTGGTGGGAATCTTTCTACCATAGGATATGATAATCTCAACAATGAAGAACTGCTCTCTAAAGTTTCCAAAGAAAGAATGAGACTTGATCCAGATGAACTTATTCTATTAGAGGAACGTCTTGGAAAGGAGCCAACAGACAATAAAGATCGCACACATATAGAATCTATACACATTCTTCCAGAGGAAAGTGAATCATTCTCTTTTGTGCCCGAGAATTTCAGGGATTCAATCCGAAAGATCATTTTTAGTTATACAAACGGAGAATATAGTTTAAGAAACAACGAATGGATCAAAAATAAGCCTCTTCAGTAGTGATTATTTCTCTTTCGGACCTGCATTTGGAATAGTCATCCAGTAATTCTTTATTCAAGGTATAGAAATTTGGTCCCCATTTGAACTTGTTAAGCAATCCTAAACCCAGATCGTGAAAACCGATTATGTACAGTGCTGCCGAAACTGCCTCTACAGATGAAAGTTTTTCCGGTTTTCCGTAATTCACTGGATTTACAGGTACGAGGATTGGAAGTTTTCTTGAAAAACGTAACCTCATTTTTTCTATAGAACTAATTTTATTCCAAGACCCATCAATAACTCCAAGACCATGCATGAGCACCAGATCCCTATCCCATGCCCCTATGTATCTTTCAGAATACGGAGTTAGCGAAACGGCCTTTGAAATAATTGACATACTTGATTCTTTTGCTAAACCAAATCTTTTCAGTTTTCTCATCGTTGATTTTGATGGATCGTCCTCGTGCGTATAAAAAAATAGGATCTGCGGTTCCGCCATATCCTCTTACCGACAAAACATGAATACCAAATAGAGTGATTAAGGTTTTCAGAAATTTACACAAAAAAAAATTTGAGAATAATATTATGTAAAAACAACAGCTTATTTTGCCAGGCTACCTGCTCTGGTCTTTTTAACCTTTCCTTCTTTAACAAAATAGCTGAAGTAAACAAATACTGCCATAAATATAACAACAGCGAGGCCACCAACTGTTGTTATTACATCCTCCGCCGCTCCGATCGGCCCTGTCACTGTAGAGTTGGATGCGTTTATCGCGCCGTTAAAGAAGTACGGATATTCAAGAGCACCGTAGAACATTATAGACATATAAGAACCCAGAACCAGCAAAGCTTTTGAGACCAGTTTGTATCTTTCCACGTAATAAAGCAAGAAGGAACCAATGAATATCAGAAGCACCACGATAAATATCGGATAGTAGTGCAGAAAATTATTGAATATATATCTCGTATAGATATAAGTCGGAACAAACAAGAATATCAGTGAAATGACAAGAAACACCAGTGGAAGATAAGGGGAGTACATTTTAACGCTGAACAGAATGAACACTATTGTAAGAACCAGGAAGAATATCGCGATGAAATACATTATGTTAAACCCGTTAAGGAAGAATGTATAAGATGTGATACTAAGTGTTTTCAGGCTGATGCCTATAGCACTGACTGAAGACGTAAGCATGGAAACAGCTACGAATGCCACGATTAACGTTGAGATTCCATAGGTGATCATGAAAATTCTTTCAGGTTCCTTTTTTTCAATGAATTCAGAATACGCGAGAAATCCATTGTGTACAGCATAAATGACAAATGAAAATATCAAAGGAGCTACGAAAAGGGTTCCCACAGCAGGAACAAGTGAAGGATACGTGGCCTCAAGGTTTACAACATAAAATACCGCAAATGTCCCGTTTATCTCCCATATAGGAACGATATATGGCATGATTAATCCTTTGAACTTCTCATAGTTTAAGGCTGCAAGAAATGCCATGCCTACTTCTACCAAGAACAAAACAAGAAATGCTGCAAGGACACCGTAGTTGACGAAAAACGGAATTGCACTCATTTAGATCCCCTCGCCATCGTCGCGGGTTTTTCTCCACTGACAATCTTTCTCTCCCATGACGGATAATCCTTCAATTTCAATATAATGTCGTCATTTGTCAGTATTCTCTTGACTATGAAGACAGTGAAGATTGCTAGGAAAGTGTACATAACCATTACAAAAATACCAAGTGGTATTACCCAGCCAGAAAGGTTG
>JAJZYV010000327.1 GCA_021797955.1 Thermoplasmata archaeon | reverse complement strand
CATGCGTGTCTGCATCCGTAAAGTCATATGGCTTAGCATGAAGGAAAGAGTACCTTCGGGTCGAAAGGAATTCAAGCCCATGGAGATTCCGCAAGCAACCTTTGAAGTGGGAAGCTCCCTGCTAAAGCTGGGAGAGGAGGTCACTGAAATTAATTAACTATATTCCTGTAAGAGTTCTGAACCGTTGGTAGAAAGGCTGCCATAAGATAAGATCCTCAAGGCGGATGCATAATTTAGATACCTTATGCACAGGTGCACATCTCCTAAACGTTTCATTCAGGCATAGTAATAAACTGTGTTTCCAGCGTAATTAAGTTCCCAGAGGGTTATATTTCCTGGGTATCCGGTATATACGATCTCTTCGGCTATACGATATATGGAATTATTTAAATTATCCTGAATCCAGCTAAATGTATACATTTCCTGAGAAGAAGAGAGAAGAATGAATTGTGGCAAATTGGTATTGTTATAAGGAAATTTTAAGATCTTGTAATATGAAGAGTTTGCCAAAGAATAGGCGTATCTGTCGTTTGCCACGTATGGAAAAAGATTGTTAGAAGCAATGATCGTAGAACAATCGCCAACCTCTTTCTGAATATAAATCATATATTTAGATTCTGGATTTATGCCATACTGGAACCTATATCCTCCTCCTACCAAATGTGCGTTATGATCATTTTGCGGGTTTAATGGTGAAACCATCAAATTCATTGAAACTATGAGAATTATAAACAATGCGTAGGTGACACTGCGATGTTGTCTGATATATGTTATCATGGATTCACGTTTCTTCTTGATCAGGAGAAGATAAAGCAAAATATCAACGGCGATGGACGATAATATTGAAATAACAACCGTTTGCAGAGAAAGAAATACAATACTGAAGTTATTGATTGAAATAGCTATCATAAAATCTATTGGAATTAAAGGAAGGATCAATCTTTTTTTCAATCCCGCTGAATTTGCAAATCCTTTCTTAATTGACAACAAACCATATGGAATTGTTGGCCCCAATAGACTTAGAGTAACTAAGGAATATTGACTTCCAACAGTGGCATAATGAGGGACGAACAGTATAGTTTCCACTAGCCATATTAATACTATATACACTGATTTTCTGTAAAAAAATGGAATAAAGCATAACATGGCAAAACTGAGACCCCAATATCCTACGGTTTCAGGAAGTTCATACAATGACTTTTCAGGTGGGAAAAATGGCTGCGCAGTTGTCTTTAAGAGGAGGGATATACCTGATTTATTATTCAAATATGCCGGAATAACGTCATGTTGAATCACGGTTAGGAAAGTAAATACAAAAATTGCAAGAATACCAAGCGCAACGAGTTTCCATTCTCTTTTTATCTGAACAACAATATTCTCTAGTGATAGATTAATACCAGTCATAAACACAAATAGAAGGACACTGATCGAAATAAAAGTGAACGCCTCCTCAGTCAAACAACCTATCACTATAATAAATGATGATAACATGAACCTCTTTTTCAAAAGAAGGTATAAAAATGTAAATGAATATAGTGGCATGAAACTTAGCCAGTGGTAATCATAGAGAACAGAAGCTATTAGTGTTGCATTCAATGCATACAACAGAGAAGCTACTGTGGAAATTTTCCTATCTTTTGTTATTTCAAGGCTTAAAAAATATAGAACAGGCACAGATGAAAAAACCATAATAGATTGAATTGAGAAAATGGTCAGTGAACTTGGAAGAAGAAAATAGATAAAAGATATGGGGAAAGCAATGAAAGATGAGTGAACCTCAAGGTGAGAAAGAACACCATAATATTCATAATCTCCAGAATCATATAAAAGTGCTCCGTGTGTGGTCGTCCACAATTGCTGCATATTGATTCCTAGGTCCCAGTTCTCGCTAAAAAAATCAAGGTATCGAAGATATGAAAAAATTATCGTAATTATGATAAGAGCACCAGTAACCAAATAGATAAAGGAAGCCCTTTCAAAGAAGCTGGTACTTTCTTGTCCGCTATCTGATGATCTATGGAACATCTCCATTCAAGAAATTAAAGGGGTTATTAAACCTATATTGACAATGGTAACCTTTAAAAACAATAGTGCTATCAAATATCATGGCCGTTCCTAAAAAAAATTCCGATTATAATAAAATTATAGCCGAAAGAAGAAGGAATAGCTTATGTGATATCCCGCCAGTCCTTGTTCCAGTTTGGCAGTTAAAGATAAGGGAAAGATTTGGAATAAGTGTGGATAAGGAGATTGCTCAATATATAGTATTAGCGGCACATGAACGAGGAACATGGAAGAAACAGAGAGCTATAAAGAAAATAGAGAAACTGTTCATGCAAAGGGGAATAGATGCAGATTCTTCAGCAAAAATGGCTAAAGATGTGATAAATCTTATTATTAGTAACAATGCTGTAGATCAGTGACTTCCAAAAAAGGCCTTGAATTAACATTGCAAAAGTTGGCAGTAAGCCAAAATTTATCAAATTATTTGGAGCAATATCAGACAGATGGGAAAACAGCCTCATACTTGCTTAACATTGCTTTTCTGGACGGAAATATTTATGGTAAATCAATTATCGATCTCGGAACAGGTAATGGCATTTTTGCAATAGGAGCAAAAATTTTGGGAGCACGTGAGGTGACAGCAATCGATATTGATCAAAAGCAAATTGATATTTCTTTAGAAAATGCAACAAAATTAGGTATAGATATAAACTTTAGGAAAAGTGATGTTAGTGATGTAGATGGACAATATGACACATGCATAATGAATCCTCCATTTGGTTCGGTCAAAAAACATGGAGATAAGCCTTTTATAGAAAAGGCATGCAGCATATCAAGAAAAGTATATGCAATTCATAACTATAAGACAAAGGAATTTGTGCTAAAAGAATACAGTGAAAAGGGTATGTCAGAACTTACATGGGAAAAAATCAAAATTGGAATTAATCGCACATATCCACATCACAAAAAAGATATGGCCTTGATTGATTGCCTTTTTGTTCGCGGTTTTAGATAAGTCATCTCTCTAAAAATATCAAACAGTTCCATATCGCAAGAATAATTAATCAATGTTCTATGACCCTATGTAATGGCCGGGTTGGGGTAGGGGTTATCCTTGGGGACTGTGGATCCCCGGACCCGGGTTCAATTCCCGGACCCGGCCTCT